>JBDSQP010000151.1:0-3987 GCA_039929755.1 Aeromicrobium sp.
GATTTCGCGCTCGTCATTGCATTCGGAGATGCAATGGAAGAGGATTTCGGTGCGCTGTTCTCGATCAACCTCGGCGTCCAAATCGGCTTCGAGGTGGAGACGAGGGGAGGGAATCATTGACTGCGACATGAAGTGCCACCAATCGAATAACCGGTTGATGTGGCGCACTTCATGACCACAGACAATGTTTAGCACGAAAGTACCGTTGACACCAAATGTGAGCGTGACCGACGGCATGCCAGGCCTGGGTCGGGGTACTGCCGATCCATGACACAAACTCCCATCGATCTCGGCCGCCCAGACTCCGGAGACGTGGTCGAAATGATCCTCGCCGATCACCGACGATTTGAGGACATGTTGCGACAGCTGCGCGACAACTGCTCCGACCGCGACGCCGTGCGGCATGCGTTCGCGACCTTGCACGTCGCTCATGCCGAGGCCGAGGAATCGAAGATCTATCCCAAACTCCGCGCTAAGCGAGCGATCACCGAGGGTGAGGAAGACCATGGCGAGGAAGAGCATGCAGAAGGCAATCAGGCGCTGCTCGCGGTCCTCGAGTTCGCAGGCACTGACACCCAGGCATTCGACGACGCAGTCGAGGAACTTGCACGACTGGTCAATCACCATCTGACCGAAGAAGAGCTGACGATCCTCAATCCGGCACGCGACGATGTCGGCCCCGAGGTCCGTGCCCGCCTAGGCAAGGATTTCGCCCACGAGCGCAATCGTCAGGTCGACTCCGGCTGCGGGGAAATCGAGAACGTTCGTCGCATTGTGGGCGCCGCGAAGGAGAATGGTTTGCGCGACGATTGAGAACCCTGCTCAGGGGTACTTACGGGGATAACTCGACGAAGGAGCATCACGATGTGGACCACAATTCTTTGGATAGCCGCGGTCATCATCGGCGTCATCGGCATCGTGCGGATAATTCAGGGTGCTGTTCTATTCGGAATCATCCTCATCGTGGTCGCCCTGCTGGTCGGTCCTGGCGGCGTCAGCATCTTCAGTTAGCCGGGACGCTTTCAGTCGCCCCACCCCATACTGAAAACTTCGAAGGACGTCGCATACTTCACGCCTAGTCGGGCACCGGTCGGACGGGCGTTTCCTTCGAGGAATTCCTCGGATCAAAGTTCTCCCAGCCCAGTCCCTTGATGTACGCGTCATGGGCTTTGAGTGATTCGATGCCCAAGGCGAACGTCTCGGTGGTGTCGACAGCATGCTCCGCGTCTGGCGAGCCGCATGCCCATACCGCGGTGACGCCTCCCCAGGGTTCGAGGCCGTCGACAAGTTGCTCGGCGAAGACCCATCGATTGCCCGCATCGCGTACGGCGTCGAGGGTCGCCTTGCCGGTGGCAATGTGATCGGCCTGGTTGAGGGAGTGACCACCCCACGTGTCGCGGAAGTTGTTGGTGATGACGATTTGCGGCCGGTGTTTGCGGACTGACCCGGCAATGGCCCTTCGGAGGCTGACGCTGTATTCGAGGATTCCGTCGGGCAATCCGAGGAAGTCGACCGTGTCGACGCCGACGATACGTGCGGACTCAATCTGCTCGGCGATGCGTACCTGGCGACACTCGTCAGGACTCATGCCGTCGATTCCGGCTTCGCCACTGGTCACCATGCAATAGACCACCTTTTTGCCTTGACCGGTCCATCGTGCGACGGCGGCCGCTGCGCCGAATTCAAGGTCGTCGGGGTGTGCGACGACGGCGAGAACCGAATCCCAGTTCTCGTCGACGGGGGAGAGGGGTTGTGGCTCGGTCATGCGGCTAGGCTAGACCCGCTTTACCGTGGGGGCCACCCCTTGGGGAGGTAGCTCAGCTGGTTAGAGCAGGGGACTCATAATCCCTGGGTCGCGGGTTCGAGCCCCGCCCTCCCTACAACGCAAGACCGAAATCGGGTTGGCTATAGTTCCTCCCCGACGGCCAGGATGTTGCCTTCGGTGTCCTTGAACCAGGCGCCCCGAAATCCCTCGGCCGTAGCGACGCCATTTTCGGTTTTCAGCCCCGGGAAGTCGTACTCCTCGAAGACGACTCCTCTGCTGCGCAGTTCGGCCATTTCGGCATCGAGGTCCGTTGCCGTCCAACTCATCGCAGTGCTCTGTGCGGTGCCTGCGTATGCCGTTTCGTACAACAGGATCTTCGTGCCTTTGGGTGTTTGGTAGACCAGACCGTCGGGACGCTCATCCGTGGGTTCCATCCCCAGCTTGTCCTTGTAAAAGCCGCGGGCCCTCTGCAGATCGGTGGCAGGGAGGACCGCATAGATTTCGAGATCGCTCAACATGGCATTCTTCCTCTGTTTGTACCCCAGAACAACGGTACGCCCCTAGTGCTTCGAGTACGAGAGGTTAGCAAGCCCTATTTGTCGAGCGGCCGGCTTAGGAAGTTCCTGGGATGTTTCCGGCCGACAAAGGTGTCGAGTGCCGTCGCCAAAGGCGCCAGTCGTCGTCGTGATTTCTCCACACGTCGGAAATCACGAACAAGCCGCTTCGATCCTCGCCGAGAACTGTCGCACTCATATCGACACGTTGAAGAACCGCAGCGCAAGAGTCGCTGACGTCAATCGTCTGTTCCTGCACCACCCACGAATGAACGATGTATTCAGGAAGGATGTCGAGCCATCGTGATCGCGGCATGACTGCCGGTGCAGGATGAACGAGGACGAGTGCATAATCAGGATCGAGTACGGTCTCGGCCAACACTCTGTCGCGTGTGAGAATGCAACGTTCGAAGAGTGACATCTGAGCCAAGAGTGCGCTGTTCGTCATCTGTTCAGCGTGGCACGAACAACCGAGGTCCGCAGCAACTATGCAAGGCCCTCGAACGGAGCAGTCCGTTCCCACAGCGGTGGCAATACGATTTCGACCCCATCGGACTGTCCCCGGTCATCGAGCAACGACATCATGACGTCGAAGTCGTCGGCGGCATACGGGAGAGGCGAGAGCGTCTCCCCAGCTGACCGGAAGAAATTGTCCCAATGCACGGGTATGACTCGGCGAGCGCCAGTGGCCGTGACAACCTCGCGCCAATAGTCGTCGAAGAACTGTTCGCCGAGTTTGCCGAGCATCGCCGTGCCGAGATAGACGACATCGGCTCGATGACCTGCAAGGGCACCGGGCACGAAGTTGGTGCTCGCATGTACAAGGACAGTGCCGTCAGCGTGCCCAAGGAAGATCGAATAGCACGTCCCGGTCTTCCAGGCTTTGTACGAAGCGGGTGTCAGGAGGGGTTCGTTGATAGTGCCCGGGATACGGTCGCCAGGACTGTGGATGCTGTCGACGAACGTCAACTCGAGATCGCCGTACCTGCAGCTCTTGTGCTCGGCCACCACGACAGTCTGCTTCGGAGCAACATCGCCGCCGCGGGCAAGGTTGGCGGTCGATTCCGAACCGAGGATGTCGGCGCCGGTAGTACTCGCGATGTACGGGGCATCCATAGCGTGATCGAAATGAGAATGCGCGCAGACGACCGCGTCGAGGCGGTCGATCCCCAGTTGCTTCATTCCGTTCTCAATGGCCCGCGGGTCTGGCCCGATCTTGCCGGTTGCCACGCGGGCGAGGCCGGGACGAGTGAAGAATCCGTCGATGAGGACCGACGATTGACCTGTCTCGAAATGCAAGGTGCTCGTCCCGGCAAAGCCCACCCGCAGCGAGGCGTCGGCACTGGCTGCCGCTTGAAAGCGGTTCGCGTACGGGGCGAGCGACGGATGCCCGAAAGGCAACTTCATTCGAGACCGAACTGGGGCCGGGCCTGGTGGGGAACCAGCGTGATGAATTCGGGATTCTCGAGGATGACCTTGGGGATGAACGGGCAGTAAGGGAGAACCTCTCCGCCCAAGTCGCGGATCTGCTCAAGTGCGCCGACGACCAGCGCGTGGCCGGCGCCGTGGTGTCGGAATTCCGGGTGGACCTCGGTGTGATTGAGAGCGAAAGTCTCGCCCTCCGGTTCGTAGTCCACATGGCCGGCGCGCGTGCCGTCGACGTAGATC
>JBDSQP010000152.1:0-6526 GCA_039929755.1 Aeromicrobium sp.
GGCCGGCATCATCGACCCGGCCAAGGTCACCCGATCGGCGTTGCAGAACGCAGCGTCCATCGCGGCCCTGTTCCTCACCACCGAGGCTGTCGTCGCCGACTAGCCCGAACCGGCCGGCGCCGGCGGCGGTGCACCGGACATGGGTGACATGGGAGGCATGGGCTTCTAAGCCCACGCACCATACGCACGCTGCAACACCAAGAGGAGACCCCGGACCGCAAAGGATCCGGGGTCTTCTTGGTTTTCGGGTACGTTCATTTCTTTCGCGTGAAGCCCCTCTTCACCGCGCGCCCGGGCGCCCCGAGCATGTAGAACGACGAGCGGATGGCCGAGCTCTGCCAGATGTTGCTCCACCTTGACCATTGACGACGCGAGTCGACGCAGATGACGCGGGTGTCGACGACCGCCTCGTGACCGAAATGCTCTGAGACCGCGGTCAGCGTGTGCTCCCAGAAGTGGTCCTCCTGTCTGTGACCACCAAGGGTGAGCCCCAGCTCGAAAATCGGGTCGCTGGCACGCATGAGTACTTGTGCCTGGGCGACTGTGTGGTCGTCGACCTCCATCGCACTGAAAGTGATCCATCCCGCGAACATGTGCCCCTCAGGAGTCATGAGAGTGAATGACTCGTCGTCGGCGTAGAGGACCATGACGCCGGTTGACAGCTTCATCTTCCCCGGCAGACTCACGTTCAGGACCGCCACCTCACCCGGCGCGATGCCAGTCAGCGGGCCGTAGAAGCCGTTTCCTTTCGGCCAAAATTCCGGGAAGCGCTGCTTCCAGGTTGAGATGAGATCTTTAGCGGAGACCTGCTCGACCGGGATCCTCACCTGGTAGGTCTTCTGCCACATCTTCCCGAAGCCCTGGATGGGCGAGGCGAGCCGACGACCCTCGACATTGCGATTCATCACACCGTCGGGCACCTCGGAGACCTTGAGCCGCGAGACCGACTTTGCCCAGTTTGTGACATTGCGCGCCTCGCTCTCAGGGCTTTCCGCGTTCTCCTCGCTCATGATGCGCCGACGGCCGCGAGGGCCCCCGCCTCCGAGTCGTGGATGTTGACAGCTTCGTCCAGACGGGTGAGCTCGAAAATCTGGCGGTAGTGATCCGACAGTCCATACGCGAGTATGCCTTGGTGTTGGCGCTGAGCACGCACCAGCAGGGTGACGAGAAGCCCGATGCCACCACTGTTCATGTAGTCGAGCGTGCTGAAGTTGAGAACGATCGCCTGCACCCCTTTGACGCTCGCCCGGGTGTAGGCGTCCATGAGCACGTCCTCGCTCTGGGCGGTGATGTCGCCCTTGATGTCGATGACCCGTGTGGCCTCGGAGGCGTGACGGACATCGAACGTGGTGATTGCTTCAGACATCGGAACTCCTTTCCAGGGCGCCAATTGCGCCATTTTCGTCGTCGGTGATGGTCATGAAGTCGGCGAGCCTGGTGATCTCGAAGATCCCGCGGTAATGCTCGGAGAGCCCGAATGCCCGCACCCCGATACTGTTTTTTCTCGCTTGCGCGAGTAGCCCAACGATCAAGGCGATGCCGGTGCTGTTGATGTAGTCGACGTTCTCGAAGTTGAGCGCGACGTCGCCGCCGTGAGCAGCGGCCTCTTCGTAGCCTGCGTTGAGCACGACTTCGGCTGAAGAGTTGACGTCGCCGGTCATGTCCATCACCGCGATCCCATTGTGTTCGCGAATGGTCACTCCGAATTCATGCGTGGTCATCTTGTGTTCCTTCCAGTCGTACGACGAGCTCGAGAGTGTGCCCGCCTCCCTCACCTGTTACGTGTGTTTCGTCGACCAGCTCCTGGATCAGGAACATGCCCCAACCGCGTGGTTTTTGGCGGCCGTCGAGCTTGGCCTCCAGGTCTGGGGTCTCTGGGTCAGGAAGGTCGATGACCTCGCCCTGATCATGGACTTGAACGCGCACGCTGTTGCCGTCTTGCACGACCCGGATACGTACGGGCTGGTCGGCGCGGTATTCGTTGCCGTGCTCCATCGCGTTCATCGTCGCCTCGCCGACCGCGGTCTTCAAGTTCTCCAAACGAGTCGGTGCCAGCCCAATCCCGGATACCGCCCCTTCGACCTGGTCGATCGCGGCACGTTCGTTGCCGGCCACGCTGTCGAGCTCGAACTCGGCGAGCACGCGGCCGACGTCAGTCGCTATGCCGTCGGGGCCGCTCGCATCCCTCTCGAGGGAGACCATCGTGATGTCGTCCTCCTGCTCGGCGTCGGCGCCGACGAATTGTTCCAGGACCGTGAGCACGTGCTGGATGAGATCCTGATCGGACGTGGCATCCGCCATCGTCTGCATGAGGCGCGGGAATCCGAACATGTCGCGATCGGAGTTGTGGGCCTCGGCGATCCCGTCGGAGTGCAGCAGGACACTGTCGCCGGGCGCCAGGGTTGTTTCCTTTTCCTCGTAGGTCATGCCCGGCATTAGTCCCAGTGGCATTCCGCGCGCGCGGAGCTCACCCATGCCGTGCGCGGTCTTGACGTAGGGCACGTCGTGGCCAGCGTTGGCGAACCGCAGGTGGCCTGTCTGTGGATCGAGCACACCATAAAGGCAAGTCACGAACATCTTCTCTGGCATGTCGGGGCACAACTGTTCGTTAAGCCGTTCCAGCACGAGTCCCGGCTCGATCAGGCGCTGTGCGGAGGCGCGCAGCAGGCTGCGGGTTGCTGACATGATGAGTGCGGCCGGCACGCCCTTGTCGGTCACATCGCCGACGACGAAGCCCACTCGCCCATCCGGCAACGGAATGACGTCGTAGAAATCGCCACCTACCTCGCGGGCCGGGCGGTAGTAGGCCGCGATCTGCCAGCCGGGCAGGTCTGGCAACTCCTTGGGAAGGAAGTGCTGCTGGATGAGGTGCGCGACCTCGAGTTCCTGCTCGAAGCGCTGTCGTGACACCGCCTGTGCTTCCTGTTCACGGACGAGCTGCCCGATTCTCAGCGCCGGAGCCGCCTGCGCGGCGAGGTCGTCGAGCAGTTTGCGGTCGTCGGACGAGTACTCCTGCTCGGAGAGACGTGGACCGAGGTTGAGGACGCCGATGAGCTCCCCCTGGCTGACGAGCGGTACGGCGAGCTTTACTCCAGCCGCCTTGAGCTCTCGCAGAGCAGGGGAGTCAAGTTCGAGGGCTTCGATGTCGACGGCGTCGCTCTGCAGGTAGGCGAGCAGTGGGTCGTTCGGAGCGATGTCGACGGGTGTGGACTCCGGAGTCTTGGTGTCGACTGGCGCATGCTGCGGTTCCACGGCCCGAGCCTCGGCTCGCTTGCGGCCGAATAGGCGTCGTCTCGTGGGTTTGGTCATTGTCGTCATCACCACTCCTGTCTACGGACCTAGCGTCCGAAAAACGTTACGGGAATCTTGGTGTGTCCGAAGCCACAGCGAAAGATGTTCCGGTTGCATGGTCTCGGCCACAACGGCGCGCAGGTCGCTCTGCAGCGCCTCAAGGTCGACTTCGTTGCGTACCCGCATGTTGAATCGCTTTAGGGTGCGCACGGCGTCGTACTTTCTGCGGAAGAAACGTCGGTCGACGACCGCTTGTGTACCTGCCCGCAACGGCCGAAACAGTGCCGCGGTGGCGAGCGTGGAGGCGGCAACGGCCAGACCCGAACCCTCGGTGAAGGCGCGCAGAGCTAGATGCAGGATCAGGACGGTGCCCAGGTAGGCGCCGGCGAGCATGGCGGTCAGAGAGCCGTAGACCAGTGCCCGGTTGATGACGACGTCAATGTCGTACAAGCGTTGGCGCAGCACGGCGAAGCCGATCCCGATCGGCAAGGCCGCGAAGGCTGTCTGGATGAATGAGGTGAGGGCTGTGCCTGCCGTGCTGTTCTCCCCGACGAGACTGAGCAACGGCAGGCAGGCGATGTAAGTGGTCACGAACACCGCTCCGCTGAAGGCCACCCAGCGCAACTGCCCCCGGTCGTGTCCGCTGGAGCGCCGGTAGCGCATCACTAGAGCCACAATGCCGATGGGGAAGCTGAGGATCACTAAGAAGAATGCGTTGGACAACCCCGCGACCGTTGCCGAGGCCAGTGGGTTCTCAGCCCCTGGAACCCCTTCGACCGGCCCAGTCTGAGCGGCCATGCCGATCAGGGCGACGGCGATCAGCAGTATGCTCACCCGCGAGTACCACCGCCAGCGAGGTGACGGGAGAGTGCCGTCCGGCAGTCGTATCAGGAGTTGGGTGCCAATGAGTCCCAGTGCGACAACCCACGCATTCGCTCCGAGGTCGATCCATTCTGCAAGCCCTTCGGGTATTTTTCCGGAGGTGAGCCCCCAACTGGCTATGGAGCTACATGCGGCGACCATCGCGAAGAGCAAGCCGATGACGGCGAGAAGCCATCCGATGGCGTTCCCGGGCTGGCGCGAAGTGATCAGCCCGCCGACAAAACTGAACGTCACGATTGGAACCACGAATGCCAACGTTGAGATCAAGAAGGAGTCGTCGCCTGTGTCCTCCCGAACGGAAGCGATGACGGCCGCCAAACCCGCCGCCACAAGAGTCGCGCTGATGATCGAGAGACTCCAACTCAGTCGCGTGCGGCGGGTCATCGGGATCCTTCCGGTTTCCAGAGTGTGACGTGCGTGGGTTGCATGGTTTCGGCGACGACGGTGCGGAGTTCAGCGGTGAGTGTGTCGAGGTCGACTTCGTTTCGTACCCGGGTGCCGAACCGCTCGAGGGTCTGAGCGGCGTCGTACTTGCGCCGGAAGAAGCGGCGGTCGACGGATGCCTGGATACGTGCCCGCGCTGGGCGTACGAGGGCTGCTGTGGCGAGGGTCGACGCGGCTACTGCCAGGCCCGATCCGGCGGTGAACTGGTTGAGGGCGAGCTGCAGCAGCAGAACGCTGCCGAGGTACGTTCCCGCGAGTATGGCGGTGAGTGTGCCGTAGACAAGAGCCCTGTTGATCACTACATCTATGTCGTACAGGCGATAACGCAGGATCGCGAACGCTGCGGCGACTGGGAGGCCGAGGACACTGACCATGAGAACCGCGTACGCCGTGTCCTCGCCGACGACGCCGTACAACGGCGTGAACATCATGGCGACGAAGACAGCAGCCGCTGCTGCGCCCGCCACCGCCATCCACTTGATCTGCTGGCGAGCCTCGAATGCAGCATGTCGGAAGCGGACGATCAGCGATGCGACTGAGCCTATGAGTCCGACGACAAGAAGAATCAGGAAAACATTGTTCAGCACGTTGGTGACCGCCGGGTTGATCCCGTACGGGTTGTCGACCTGCGGATGGCTGTCGAGGGGACCTGGGTCGAGCAACAGGTTGACAAAGAAGCCTACGAGTCCGATCGCGGCACAGGCCGAGATCGGACGCCAGCGGCGGCCCGGCAGCCGCCCGTCCGGGAAAAGTAAGAGGAGAAAATTGATGGGCAGCATCAGGTCGATGACCCATCCGGCGGATTGGTAGACGGCTGTGGTCTTGCCCAACATGTCGGGGCCCACCCCGTGAGCTAGCCACAGCTCGGTGTAGCCGCGGGCAAGCAGACCCAGGCCGTAGAACACGCTGACAATGCAGAAGATCCAGCCGATTGGGTTGCTCGGTTGGCGAGTGACGATCACCGCGCCGAGGACGCCGAACGCCATCGCGGAGACTACGCGTACGACGTTGGTCTGGTTGGTGTCAGAGCCAGCCGCAAGGCTGAGGGCGAGACCGCATACTGCGAGCAGGACACCGAGGGCGGCGAGGGTCCAGGACAGTTGGCGCACCAATGGGGTCTTCATCGGCTTCGCCCCCTTATCCACAGTGTGAGGTGGGCCGGTTGCATGGTTTCGGCGACGACGGCGCGCAGGTCGCTCTGCAGCGACTCAAGGTCGACTTCGTTGCGTACCCGGGAGCCGAACCGCTCGAGGGTCTGAGCGGCGTCGTACTTGCGGCGGAAGAAGCGGTGGTCGACAACCGCTTGGATGCGCGCCCGTGCCGGGCGTACGAGCGCAGCAGTGGCGAGTGTCGAGGCCGCGACCGCGAAGCCTGATCCGGCGGTGAACTTGTCGAGAGCGAGCTGCAGCACAAGAACGCTGCCGAGGTAGGTTCCCGCGAGTATGGCGGTGAGTGTGCCGTAGACGAGCGCCCGGTTGATGACGACATCGATGTCGTACAGGCGGTAGCGCTGGATCGCCACCCCCACGGCCGACGCGATGACCAGGATTCCGAAAAGTAGCGTCGCGAACTCGACATCGTCGCCCACGAAATTCTGGGTTGGTACGGCAAAGATGATCACGAACACGACTGCTGCGCTGGTGACCCATTTGAGCTGTTCGCGCTCCTCACCGTGTGACCGCCGAAAGCGAACCACCAAGGACACCAACGACGTCACGGCGGCAACGGCCATCAAAAGGAATCCCACGATGCCGACCACATCGGCGACGACCCCGACACCGAAAGGGTTGTCGAGCGGGTAGTCCTGGAAGCGACCGGGCCCGAATGCCTCGCCAATGAACGTGAACAGGGTGGCAGCCAGGGCGATCCACACCACCGGACGCCAGCGAGGGGTCGGTGGAAGTCCATT
>JBDSQP010000153.1:0-4800 GCA_039929755.1 Aeromicrobium sp.
TCGAGGTGCTCGACTTCGACGCACGCAATACCGACACCCACGCCGATGTCATAAGCCGCGCCGCGGGAGGGCGCGACCTGGATATCGCGGTTGTCGCATTCGGAGTCTTGGGTGACCCTGAACAAGCGTGGATGAACGCCGAACTCGCGCGTGAACTTGCCGAGGTGAACTATGTCGGCGCGGTCACCTGCGGGGTTGCGTTGGCCGCACGGATCCGCGAGCAAAGGCATGGCGTGATTGTCGCCCTGTCGAGCGTCGCCGGCGAACGCGCTCGACGCTCCAATTTCGTCTACGGATCGACCAAGGCCGGTATGGATGCCTTTTACACCGGCCTAGGCGAGGCCCTTCGTGAATTCGGCGGTCGCGTCCTCGTAGTCCGCCCCGGATTCGTCCATTCGGCGATGACCGAGGGCCTCGATCCCGCCCCAATGGCCACCACGCCGGCGGCCGTCGCGGAGGCGGTCGTCAAAGCTGTGCAACGTGGCAGGGATCAGATCTGGGTGCCGGCCGCGATGCGAGGTGTGATGTCGGGCCTTCGGCACGTTCCGCGTCCAGTCTTTCGCAAGCTACCGCTTTAGTCGCTTCACAATCGCCTTCGTGCCTGCCAGACACAAGGTGAGGAATGCGACGGTCCACGCGGCGATCATCGCGAATCGGTTCGCGGCTGAACCTTTCCTAGGCTCGACCTTGTCGACGGTGAAGACGTTCATACCGTCGCCGCTTTCGATTTTCGTCATTCCACGGAATACGCGTTCGTCAACGTGGCCCGCATCGGTCTCCACGACGACGATTCCGATACCTTCTTTGGCCAATGCTGATGCAGGTCTGGGCGAATCAAGGAACCGTGCGATGCGCTCGGCCCGTGGATCCTCGCCGACAATTTCTTTGCCAGAAACACTGAGGACGTCGTTGGTCACCGTTTCACGGTCGAAGAATCGCCCAGCGGGATCCAGAACAGGTGTGCCGCCATTCCACTCCGGCTTGCGATATGACGAGAACGGTAGAACGAGGATGTCTCCGGCAACGTTCGACGTCTGTATCGCCACGCGTGCCGCTTTCCAGGACGCCGGATATTCGGTGGTCTTGAGCGCTCCGCCCACTCCCCACGCCAGGTCTGGAAGCGCGACGATCGGAATGAGCAGCGCCAGTACCGAGACGAACTGCCTCATCTGCAGGGCGCGGACAAAACCGCATACGGCGTGCACACCGAAACCGAAGGTCACCGCCTGGATGGGAGCCAACAACAGCAAATAGCGCGTCCCGTCGCGCAGAATGCCCGCTCCGGGCACTGCTCCGACGAGGCTGGCCATCGCCTCCGGGGCAACCCAACCGCTGAGCGCAAGCGCGAAACCGATAGCACCCGAAAATGAAAGGCCGAGAAGCAGGCGACGATCCTTTTGCCAGAGGACCGACAACCCGATCACCATGACGGTCCACATGACTGCGGCAAAAATGACCGCAGACACAAAGCCCCGCGACGAAGGCACGACGTCGATGTTCCAGATTCCACCAAGGCTCAGCGCGGCCCCGACGTGGCCGAAATGCCCTTCGGGCTGAAGGTCGAACAGCGAAACGGCAGCTCCATCGGAACGTGCGATCGGTGAATGGATGAAGCCCGCGACGATCCACGGAGCATTGACGGCGAGGACCTGCAAGGCGAGCCGAAAATTCTGTTCCCTTCCCCTGACGGCGAAGGCAATCAGTGCGCCCATCAGCCCGGTTGCCGGCGTCAACGCCGTAGCAGCGAGCGCAAGAGTGACCGCAGGGCGACGCACTCCATCGGGTGACCTCATCGCCGAAATCAGCCAGGGAATCGCGGCGTACGCGACGAGCAGCGGCCAATGGCCGAGTACCAGCCGTTCGGCGACAAAGGGGTTCCAGACATACATCGTCATGGCCGCGAGCTGAACGATGAGCGGATATTCGCGGAGAAGCCTGCCCACGCCGAGACTCGCAAGCAGTATCGCGCCGGTCAATACGACCTTTTGCACAATCGCGGCCGGAATGATCGATCCCAGGACGCCGGCGAAGGCGTCAGACGGCACGGCCCTCGGCAGGGCAGAACCCAAACCCCATACGTCGGCCCTGGTCAGGGCAAGGTGAGGAACCCACACCATGTCGTAGGACAACACGTACCCCGCGGCGAGCAACGGCATACAAACGAGCAGTGTCAGTAGCCCGGACCACAGGGGAACGGCATGGCGAAGCAAGCGCGTCATCATTGCCCTCCACCCGCTCGTGAACCTGTTACGGCATATTGTGCCGTGGTGACGATTCTCGGAGGGCCAGGACAGGCCCGCATGTCGGGTGGTGCGACTGTCGCGTTCGGAATGATCACGATGAACGTCACGATCTATGTCTTCAACATCGTCGCCGCGCGGGCTCTTGCACCAAGAGAGTTCGGTGCCCTCACCGCTCTTTTCGGCATCCTCCTGGTCGGCAACGTGGCCTCCCTGGGACTTCAGGCCACGACGGCCAGAAGGATTGCCGTGGCACCTGAACGCGCCGCCGAAATCATCGGCGTCACGACGCGCGTCACCTTGCTCATCGCCGGAATCGTGGGCGGTGTGGTCGCTGCCTCTACCTTCATACTCACTCCGTTGCTCAAGCTCGACTCCATCTGGCCAGTCATCCTGTGCGGCGCGACCTTGTTCCCGTTGACCGTCATGGGCGCCCAGGCTGGAATCGCGCAAGGAACGAAGCGCTGGCGCTCACTCACCGCGATCTACGTCGGCAACGGCGTGGGCCGGATGTTCGGGGGCTCGATAGCTATCGCCGTGAATCCCAGCGTCGACTCGGCCATGATCGGAATCGCCATTGGTTCATGGCTTCCTGTGCTCGCCGGGGCCAGGTTGCTGGCATTTCACCACCCAGGCGTCGTACGGCTCAGTCGTCGGGGTCTGGTCCGGGAGGCCATCTTCGGCAGCCACGCATTGCTGGCCTACTTCGTGCTCAGCAACGCGGATTCACTCATTGCCCGCAACCGCTTCGACGTCCACGAAAGCGGTCTATATGCATCCGGGCTCATCCTGGCCAAAGCCGCACTGTTCTTTCCGCAATTCATCAGCGTGGTGGTGTTTCCCGATCTCGCACAGGCGGACTCAAGCCGCACCCGTCTTCGCGCCGTGTCACTCGTCGGTGGATTCGGGATCCTTGCCGTCACGGCAACGGCCATCCTGCCCAGGTTGGCGTTGATCCTGGTCGGCGGGGACAAGTATGCGGACATGACCTCGAGGCTTTGGCTCTTTGCCCTTGCCGGGTCGATCCTTGCGGTTGTGCACCTACTGGTCTTCGATGCACTTGCTCGGCATGCGCATGGAATCGTCGTGATGTTGTGGATTGCCGTGGCTGCAGTCGGGGCAAGTGCCTACGGACTCCACGTAGGAATCACCGGACTGGTTGTGACGATCGCCAGTGTGTCCGCGGCGCTCGCAACAATCGTGTGGTTCGCGCCGGCTCCTTCGCGGCCAAGCCACGCCTAGGTCTTGAATTCGGCCCAGCGGGTCAGTGCCCGGCTTCGTGCCACGTGCGGCCGATGCCGACCGAAACGTCCAACGGAACCGAGAGATCGGCGGCCGAGGCCATCTGTTCGCGCACGAGGGCTTCGACTTGCTCAAGCTCGCCGGGTGCGACATCCAGAACGAGTTCGTCGTGAACCTGGAGCAGCATGCGCGAAGTGAGTTCGGCGTCCTTGATGGCCTTGTCTACACCGAGCATGGCGACCTTGATGATGTCGGCCGCCGAACCCTGGATTGGCGCGTTGAGGGCCATCCGTTCGGCGATGTCGCGCCGCTGACGATTGTCACTGTTGAGGTCGGGCAGATAGCGGCGACGGCCCATGATCGTGGCCGTGAAACCTGTTTGACGTGCCTCGTCGACAACTCCGTGGAGGTATTCGCGTACGCCCCCGAACGTCGAGAAGTAGTCGTCCATGAGGACTTGCGCATCGCCTGGCGAGATGCCCAGTTGCTGACCCAGGCCATAGGACGACAGGCCGTAGGCCAGCCCGTAGTTCATTGCCTTGATCCGGCTGCGAAGCTCCCCATTGACATCTTCGGGGGCGACATCGAACACCTTGCTCGCGATCAGCGTATGGAAATCGGTTCCGGAGCCGAAGGCCTGGATCAGGTCGGCGTCCTCTGAGAGGTGCGCCATGATCCGCATCTCGATCTGGCTGTAATCGGCCGTCAACAACGTCTCGAAACCATTGCCGACCACAAACGCCCCGCGAATGCGACGGCCCGACTCGGTGCGGATCGGGATGTTCTGGAGGTTGGGGTTGTTGGAGCTCAGGCGGCCCGTCGCCGCAATCGTCTGGGCATAGGTCGTATGGATCCGTCCGTCGGAAGCAATCGTCTTGCGGAGGCCTTCGATCGTCTGCCGCAGACGCGTGACATCGCGGTGGTCGAGCAGATGCAGGAGGAACGGGTGCTCGGTCTTGGCGAACAGGCTCTGGAGAGCGTCGGCGTCAGTCGTGTAGCCCGTCTTGGTCTTCTTGGTCTTGGGCATGTTGAGTTCGTCGAACAGAACGACCTGCAATTGCTTGGGTGAGCCGAGGTTGATTTCCTTGCCGATCACGGCGAAGGCCTCTGTCGCAGCGTGGACGACTCGCTCCGAGAACTCGGACTCGAGTGCCGCAAGGTAGTCGTCATCGACCGCGATGCCGAAGCGCTCCATGTCCAGAAGTACCTGCAGAAGCGGAAGCTCGAGCTCGGTCAGCAGGGTGGTGCTGTCCTGTCGTTCGAGCTCAACCTGAAGCACCTCGTTGAGATCGAGCACGGCCCTCGCCCGGAGCATCTG
>JBDSQP010000154.1:0-2325 GCA_039929755.1 Aeromicrobium sp.
TTGTCCTGCGGTGATCCACCGTCGCGAGCCGTTCAGAGCTCGATGCCCAGGCGCCGCGCCGAGCGGCTGCGCTGGCGCTTGTCGCGAAGTCGGCGGAGGCGCTTGACCAACAACGGGTCGAATGCCAGGGCATCCTCGCGGTCGATCAGGGCGTTGAGGACCTGGTAGTAGCGAGTCGATGACATGTCGAACTTTTCGCGGATCGCCTGTTCCTTGGCGCCCGCGTACTGCCACCAAAGTCGCTCGAGTGAGAGGATTTCGCGATCGCGCTCTGAAAGAACGTCGGCTGATGCGGTGACATCGGTCTCCGGCTTTTCGACTGCGCTCATGTCCTCAATCTTACGGCATAAATTACAACGATGTCATTTGGCATGATGGATTCATGACAAATAGTTCGGCGCCAACCAGGAGCATCCGCTGGGGCATCCTCGCCACCGGCAAGATCGCGGCGAAGTTCGCCGCTGACCTGGCCCTGGTTGACGACGCCGAGTTGGCCGCCGTCGGATCCCGCACGGTCGCATCCGCAGAAAACTTCCTTAGCAAGCAGAGCCTTAACAAGCAGAGCCTTAACAAGCAGAGCCTCGGCGCTGGTGAGCACGCTATCAACGCAGGTAGGGGTACTGCAAAAGCGTACGGAAGCTATGCAGCGCTCGCGGCCGACCCTGACATCGACGTCATCTATGTCGCAACGCCCCACGGCCGCCACGTCGAGGACGTCATGGCGTGCTTCGAGGCCGGCAAAGCCGTCCTCTGCGAAAAGGCCCTGGCTGTCAACGCTTCGGACACCGCGTTCCTCATCGACGAGGCTCGGCGACGTGGGCTGTTCTTTGCGGAGGCCATGTGGATGAGATGCAATCCGAATATTCGTGCCGTCAGGTCGATGGCAGAGTCGGGAGCGCTTGGGACCATCGGGCAGTTGCGGGCCGAACTCGGTTTCGTCGCCAACCCGGATTCGGCACGTCTGTGGGACCCCGCGCTCGGAGCCAGCGCCTTGCTCGACGTCGGCATCTACCCCCTGACGTTCGCCAACATCATCCTTGGCGAACCGGTCGACATCAGCGCGGCGGGCGTCCTGTCCGATCGCGGGATCGACGTCAGCGGCGGTGCGACCCTGACTTATGAAAGTGGCGCAGTCGCGAGCATCGCCTGGACGCAGATGGCGTGGTCGGACAATCGTGCGGCCGTGTCCGGGGACGGTGGCCGCATCGAGATCGCGCCCCGATTCCATGAGGCCACCGGCTTCTCGGCTACGCGCAACAGGGAAGTCGATGAGATTGCCGAACCGGTCATCGGTCGGGGTTACGCCCACGAGATCATCGAGGTCAACGACTGTTTGCGGGCAGGTCAGACCGAATCGTCCCTCCTTCCGCTTGACGGCACGCTGGCGATCATGAAGCAGATCGACCGGATCCTCGGGCTCATCGGCTGATCGCCGCGGGACCGCACGACCCCTCCGGCGAATCCCGGTTAGGCTCTGGGCATGAGCCCCGCGACGCCGACCAAGCGCCGGGCAGTCCTGCGCAAAGCCTCGTTCGTCGTCGTCGCCAACCGTTTGCCCGTTGATCGCGACATAAGCGCAGACGGAACAGTCCAATGGCGCAAGTCCCCCGGCGGTCTCGTCACCGCGCTCGAACCCGTGATGCGCCGCAACGGTGGAGCCTGGATCGGCTGGCACGGTCAACCCGACGAGAAGCTCCAGCCGTTCGAGTACGACGGACTCGATCTCGTACCCGTTCACCTCACGACCTCTGAGGTCGAGGAGTACTACGAGGGCTTTTCCAACGCGACCCTTTGGCCGCTGTATCACGATGTTGTCGCCCATCCGGAGTTCCACCGCGAGTGGTGGGACGCCTACGTCACCGTCAACAAACGCTTCGCCGAACGTGCAGCCAAGGCTGCGGCCAGGAACGCCGTCGTCTGGGTTCAGGACTATCAGCTCCAGCTCGTCCCCAAAATGTTGCGCGAACTCCGACCCGACCTTCGCATCGGCTTCTTCCTGCACATTCCGTTCCCTCCGACCGAGCTGTTCCAGCAACTCCCGTGGCGCCGCCAGATCCTCGAGGGCCTCCTCGGCGCAGACCTCGTCGGCTTTCAGCTGCCCGGGGCCTCACAGAACTTCGTACGACTGGTCCGTCAGCGCGTCGGCCACAAAACCCACCGCGACACGGTCTATCTGCCCGACGGCCGGGCCGTCGGCGCCAAGGCCTACCCGATCTCGATTGATACACGCGGATTTGAGGAACTCGCGCGAAAGCCCGAAACCAACGCGCGCGCCGAGGAAATCCGCCGGAGCCTCGGCAACCCCAAACACGTGCTTCTGGGCAT
>JBDSQP010000155.1:0-5054 GCA_039929755.1 Aeromicrobium sp.
GGGCCTCCCGCTGACCGAGATCGAGCCACGCGACGTCGTCATGAGCCTGACCATCAACGACGAGGAGCGCTCGGCAGGGACCGGCGCCGCCTGCTTGGGCGATCCTCTGGAGGCACTTCGGTGGCTCGCCATCCAGGCCGCGCGCTTCGGTGATCCGTTGCGTGCGGGACACCTGATCCTGTCCGGGGCTTTGGGGCCCTTCGTGCCGTTCGCCGCGGGTGACCGCGTGACGGCTTCCATCAGTGGGTTCGCGCCCCTGACCGTCTCTTTCGAGGAGTGAAGATGAGTACAAAAGTCACCGCGGCCATCGTCGGACCGGGCAACATCGGGACCGACCTGCTCTACAAGCTGCTCCGCAGCGATGTGATCGAACCCCGCTGGATGATCGGCGTCGACCCGACTTCGGACGGCCTCGAGTTGGCACGCCAGCTTGGAGTCGAAGCCTCCCACGAGGGGGTCGACTGGCTACTCAAGCAGGATGAGCTGCCCGACCTGATCTTCGAGGCGACCTCCGCGTATGTCCACCGCGAATACGCACCCCGCTATGCCGAAGCAGGTATCAGGGCGATCGACCTCACTCCGGCAGCAGTCGGCCCGGCAGTCATTCCGCCGGTCAACGGTGAGGAACACGTCACCGCAGCCAACGTCAACATGATCACGTGTGGCGGTCAGGCCACGATCCCGATGGTCTACGCGGTCTCACGAGTGGCCCCGGTGCCGTATGCCGAGATTGTCGCGTCCGTGTCGAGCGCCTCTGCCGGTCCCGGCACGCGGGCAAACATCGACGAGTTCACCCGCACCACGGCCTCAGGCGTCGAGACGATCGGTGGCGCCGAGCGCGGCAAGGCGATCATCATCCTCAACCCCGCGGATCCGCCGATGATCATGCGAGACACGATCTTCTGTGCGGTTGCTCCTGACGCCGACCGTGATGCCATCTCCGAGTCGGTCTTCCGGATGGCAGAGCAGGTTCAGGAGTATGTCCCGGGCTACCGGCTGCTTCAGGACCCCCAGTTCGACGACGCTTCGGCGGCGACTCTTGGCAGGACCAAGGTGAGCATCTTTGTGGAGGTCGAAGGCGCAGGGGACTACCTGCCGCCGTATGCCGGCAACCTCGACATCATGACCGCTGCTGCCACCCGGGTCGGCGAATCGATCGCAAAGGAGATCCTCCGATGACTGACATCAATGCACTTTCGCGTACGTGGTCGCAAACTGACCCAGCAAGCGGCCTGGACCTCCGGCTGACCGACACCTGTCTGCGGGATGGCTCGCACCACAAGCGGCACCAGTTCGTGCCGGACGAGGTGCGCGACATCGTCCGTGCCCTCGATGACGCAGGCATGCCGGTCATCGAGGTCAGTCATGGCGACGGCCTCGGCGGATCGTCGTTCAACTACGGCTTCTCCGCCACGCCCGAGCAGAATCTGATCAAGCTGGCGGCAGAGACAGCGAAGCGTGCTCGCATCGCCTTCCTGATGCTCCCCGGGGTCGGCACCAAGGACGACATCCGCGCTGCGCAGGACAACGGCGGGCAGATCTGCCGGATCGCCACGCACTGCACCGAGGCAGACACTTCCCGGCAGCACTTCGGGCTCGCGCGCGATCTCGGTCTGGAGACCGTCGGCTTCCTGATGATGAGCCACACCCAGCCGCCCGAAGAACTCGCTCGCCAGGCGCGAATCATGGTCGATGCCGGTTGCCAGTGCGTGTATGTCGTCGACTCCGCCGGAGCACTGATCATGGAGGCTGTCGCCGACCGTGTGTCTGCGCTCGTCGCCGAGATCGGTGGCGAGGCTGCAGTCGGTTTCCACGGTCACGAGAACCTCGGCCTGGGAGTCGCAAACACCGTGATCGCCGCACGGGCCGGGGCCACCCAGATCGACGGCTCCGTGCGAAGGTTCGGCGCCGGCGCCGGCAACACGCCGCTCGAGGCGTTCATCGGCGTGGCCGACAAGCTGGGCTGGCGCACAGGTGTCGACTTCCTTCAGATCGTCGATGCGGCCGAGGACGTCGTACGCCCGGCGATGCCCGAAGAGTGCACACTCGGTCGTAACGCGTTGATGATCGGCTACGCCGGGGTTTACTCATCGTTCCTCAGGCACGCCGACAACGCTGCCGCACGCTACGACGTCTCGGCCGCGAAGATCCTGCTCGAGGCCGGTGAGCGCAAACTGATCGGTGGCCAAGAAGATCAGCTGATCGACATTGCCCTCGAGTTGAAGGCAAAGGCCGAATCGAACGCTTAGGTGCGCGGAGGTTGGCGATCAGGCGTCGGTCGGAGCATCGCGGCTGAACCGACGCTGGAACTCGGGGTATGAAAGAGCGCCCTCGGCGAACCCGAAGGTCCCGTGGTCAAGCATCTCCCGTCCCGCCCGATCGACCACGCTGAGCGCGGCGCGAGTAAGGGTGCCGCCGATGCTGATCCTGGCAACTCCCAGTGCGCGCAGGGTGGCAGCATCCAGCACCGGCTCGACCAGTCCGGCCACCACGTTCACGGGTGCGCCGATCGCAGCGGTCAGTCGGCCGATCTCCTCCGGAGCGCTGACGCCGGGCACGAAGATGCAGTCGGCTCCGGCAGCGACGTACTGCTCGGCCCGCCGGATCGTCTCGGCAAACGCGTCCGGGTGACCGACCATGTAGGTGTCAGTCCGGGCGTTCAGTACGAACAGGCCCTTCGGTGCTCGGCTTCGTGCCGCTTCGAGCCGTTCGCGCGCCGCCTCGACCGGGAGCAGCTCTCCGGGCTCAGTCACGTCCTCGAGATTGCCTCCGACCACGCCGATGGCGAGAGCAGCAGCGACAGTGTCCGCAACCTGGTCGGGGGTGGTGCCATAGCCCGACTCCAGATCGGCGCTCACCGGACACTCCACGGCCTCGACGATCCGTGCGATGCAGTCGAGCATCGCCGGTCCGTCCATGCCACCATCGGCGACACCGCGACTGAACGCGATACCGGCGCTGGTCGTGGCAATTGCGGCGAACCCGACCTGTTCCAGGATTCGGGCTGATCCGGCGTCCCAGGCGTTCGGAAGCACAAAGCCAGCGCCGTGTCGATGCAGGGCGAGGAACGCGGCCACACGGTCGGCGTTCGCGTGGATGATCATGCCCAGCAGTCTCTCAGGGTTGAGCCCAGCCGACCATCCCGCGGTCAGGAATCGCGGACCCCGCGGTAGATGCCACGGCGGATGATCAGTCTCCGCATCAGGCCCGGGATCGTCCAGGCTGGGAACCGGTAGGCCCGGCCGTTTGGCGCGAACACCTCGAGTCCGTTGCGCTGGTATCCGGTGACCGAACCCCACCTCCGGTCCCGTGGTCGATAGTCGCGCAGCGGCTTCCCCTTGAGCTCCGCTCGGATGTTGTGAGCAAGGAGATTGTCGGCACGGTTCCGGGCCGAGGTTCGGAGTTGATCGGTCGCCGCGACGTCCCCGATCGCGAAAACGCCCGGATGGCCGGGAACGCGCAGGCTCGGCTCGACATCGACGAAACCGTGCTCGTTGAGCAGGGAGTCCGGAAGCCATTCGGTGTTGGGTCGAACCCTGCCGATCGTCCACAGAACGGCATCCGCTGACACAGGGTCCTGACGGGTGCTCCAGGCGATCTCGTCTTCGGTGATCCGGTCGCACTCGAACCCGTTGGGGACGACAGCGCGATGCCCGGGATGCACTCCCACTCCGAGACCCGTGAGTCGGTTGCGCAGCGTGCTCCATACCTTCGGATGGTGTTGCGGGAGAGCTCGTTCACCGGGGAAGTAGAGGTTGACGTGCTTTTCCGGCCAGGTGGTGGCCAGATTGATCGCGCTGCTCACCGCGGCGGCGCCTCCGCCAATGACGGCAACCGAGTCAGCGTCCGCCAGTTGCGAGTGAGCCGCCCCCAGATCGGCAGCGACCTCATCGGAGGAGAACAGTCCCGGCCGTCTCCAGAATCCGTTGGTCACTCCGGTCGCGATCACCAGGACGTCGTACGGCTCCTCGACGGTGGTGCCGTCCGCGATCGTGACCCGGACACGGCGGTCGGCCAGGTCGACGCCGGTCAACGTCCCGTGGACAGTGCGCACAGGATCCAGTCGGCGGTACCTGTCGAAGGAGATCCAGTAGTCGCGGATCCAGTCGTGCGGTCGGGTCAAGCGGATGCCGAGCTCCTGGCCGCTGACCAGACCCGGTCGGCTCGAGATACCGACGACGTCGGCGTGACCGGAGAGATGGATCGCGGTGAGGAGACCGCTGTCGCCGAGCCCGGCGATCACCACGCGTCGCCGGGTCACGACCCGGCACCTGTGCGTCGCGGCGGGCGCGGCACGAATCGCGGTACACGGTCGACTACATCGGAATAGGCGGGCCGGCGTTCGAGGCTGCGCGTTTCCATCATCGGAATGCTGGCCAGGTGGAACATCGCGTACATGGCGGCTGCGCCGACGAAGACCCACCACCAGGTGCCAGGATCTGCTGCTAGTCCAAACAGTGCCAGGGAGGTCCAGAAGCTGACCTCGCCGAAGTAGTTGGGGTGCCTCGACCAGGCCCACAGACCTTGATCCATCACTTGTCCGGGTTGCCGCGTGCGCACGAACCTGTGCATCTGGATATCGGCGGAGAACTCGATGGCGACCGCCCCGACTCCGACGAGCACCGCGACAACGTCCAGCCAGCCGACGTCGCGACCGGGACGTGTCACGACGACATACACCGGCAGCGTGCCGAGGAACACCTGCAGCGTCGGGAAGACATGGATGCCCATGAGGTCGACGGCGGCTTCGGCCTTTCCAGCCCTTTCGCGCACCATCGGGTAGCGCCAGTCCTCGTGGTGCAGACCCGGGAAACCGTAGATCCAGTTGCCCGTCAGACGGATCGCCCAGAACAGGATGACCGCCATCGCGAGCAACGAACGCGGATCGTCGGCCGGTGTGCCCGACTCGATCCACCAGCCGAGCATCAGCAGCGGCGGCAGCACACTCCAATAGGCGTCATAGAAACTCGAGTTGTGGTGCATGCGGCTCGCGGCGAAGACGATCACCGTGGCGATGAGATCAGCAATCAGCCCGTCGAGCCACAACCATGCGG
>JBDSQP010000156.1:0-5999 GCA_039929755.1 Aeromicrobium sp.
GACTGATCTAGAGCCATCGTGCCTTGTGTCCTTTCGTGAGTACTTAGAGCGTTCTCACTGACCATCGCACGATGGCTCACCTCATCGGAGACAAGCCCGGAACTACACCACTCGAGGGGACGTCACCTGCGCCTACGACTCGCCCGGGTCATTCGCTATGACTTTTGGCAACGACTTTCGCGGGCGCCGACGGACGATGTCGAGAGCTACGATGATCGCGAGTCCGAGTGACAAAAGAAGCCAGTTTGTGACATACGGACGGTTGAGCACAGTGTCGTTGTCGACCTTGCCACCCTGGCCACTGAGGACATTGCCCACAGTGATCGTCAACGTGCCCCACACGATGAGGGCTATCGTCACCGGCTTCCTGGCGTAGTTCGGGATCGCCTTCATGTGCAGGGCTCCGAAGGCAACGACGATCGGCGCCAGCACGCCGTCGTGAAGGATGATTCCTGCGACCACCCAGATGCCAGCGGACTTCAACTGATCGAAGCGAAAGTCCCGCATGAGCCACAGGCCCCAGAGGCCCATGGCGATCCCCGCCAGCACAAGCAGCACGCGGAAAACTCTCACGCGAAAACCTCCAGCTTATTGACCCATTTGGTCTGCAAGACTCCTGGTCGATTGGGCGCGATGATTCGGCAGGGGAAGCCGTGGTCGAGGCTCAGCGTCTCGCCATTGAGCTTGAGTGCGAGCAGCGTCCGCTCATCGTTGACGAACTGGGCCGGTAGTTCGCTTGTCCGGAACGATCCGTGCGTCTGTAGCGAGGTCACGAACATCCGGGACTTCGCCGGCGCCCCGGCGAGTTGGGCCAGATCGCGCATACGAACGCCTGTCCAATTCGCGCCAACGCTCCAACCCTCAACACAGGCGATCGGCAGGCTCACCGTGGTCTGTTTCAGCGCCTCGAGCGCCGCCCGATCAAAGAACATCGATCGCCCGTTGAAGACGAGTTCCAGTTGCCAACCCGGATCCTGCGCTTCAGGCAGCGCGCCCGCCGTACGAGCAGTGCGGTTGACCGGCAAACCCTGCGGACCCTCCCCAGAACGAACCGAAAGGAGCGACACCCGGCGCAGGAAAGGCACGGTTTGCCCCGCCGTGAAGAGGACCGCGAGGCCAGCGGCGCCGGCAGTCGTCAACAGCAATCCGCGACGAGTCAGGTCCTGTCCGTGCTCTTGATCATCAAGAGGGGTTGTCAAAGCGCTTCTGATGATCGGCAACTTGACGGCTATGTGCACCAGCAGTGCGCCGATCGCGACCCACGCGATTGCATAGTGCGTGTGACGAAAACTGTAGTTCCACGGATACCACTGGATGATGTTGAGCGCACCGCTGACGAGTTGGAAAATCGCGGCCCCGACAAGGACGGCGATCGACGCCCTTTCGAGGCCGTGCGCCACGAGTTCGCGACTGATGTGTCGCGGCGGTCGGTCGAAAAGTTTGGGGAAGACCGACCACAATTTGACGAGCAACAACGGAATCGCCGCCGTCCCGCTGATGATGTGTAGGCCCTGTGTCACACGATAAAGGCCACCGGGGCTGACTGGTATGGCAAGCCAGCCGGGAGTGTCCTGCTGCAGGTGACTCCATACGCCGGTCAGGAAGCAAATTCCGAAGGTGAGGCCAAGCATGACGCCGACCCGAGACGTCGTCTCCGGTCCGCGCAGCCGATCCGAGAAGTCCTCGACGCGAGGCAGGCGAGGCTTCATCTCGGCCACCCTGACATCACGGCAGTCTCCTACGCAACGCCACCGTGATTCTTTGGCCGACCGTCTGGGTGCCCACAATGACCAAATTCGCCTCGGTGGCCACGCGGTCGATCCCGTCGATTCCGACGCTCGCCCAGCCAAACGGAGCGGTCATCCTGTCGCCTACTCGAAGTCGAACCTGCTCCTCGATGATCCCGATGCCGTGCGGCTCAACCTCGGCAATGATGTCTCCGCCCGGCCGGATCAGGTCGGCCACCCGTCGGAGGAGTCGAACCGGGTTCCCGCCGATGCCGAGGTTCCCGTCGGCCAGGAGGGCGGCATCCCACCGACCCTCACCGGGGACGGGCGCAAAGACGTCGCGGCGTATCGCGATGGCGCCGCGATCGCGGGCCTGACGAACCGCCTCGATCGACATATCGATGCCCATCGAGGGGATGCCGCGCCGGCTCAATGCTGCGGCGAGACGACCGGGTCCGCAGCCGATGTCCAACGTCGGTCCACGACACGGATCGACGAAAAGCTTGATGTCTTCGTGGTCGGCTTCGGCGCGCCATTGGCGGACATCGAGCAATCGAGCCGTTCCCCGCCTGTCGATGAAATGGCAATCCGCGCCCGCGAATGCCAGATCCATAGCGAAGAGGGTTCCGATCTCCGGGCGGCTCATCTGCCTACCACCTGGCGTACGACTTTCGACGACCGAAGACGCGGGTACGCCTGGGCAAGGGCGAGCGCATCAGCCCAGGTGTCGACGTCGCGGAGCGCGCGCAGCCCGAAGACATGGGCGCCGTTTTCGGTGAGGGCGTCGATGGTGGCACGGCACGTGTCGGCCGTTGACATCGGCACATCAGCGAGGACCTTGGCGTGGATGGAGCTGCGCAATGCCAGAAGCCACCAGCCTCCGTCTTCGGCCGGTGCAATCGCGGCATCGTGGATCCCCAGTGCTTGACCGGCCAACAGCAGATCCGTCACAGCAAGTTGGGGCGAGTCCATACCGACCTGCACGACCCCAAAGCCTTCGTCAGCGTCGTTGTGCGCGGCGACCAGACGCTCCGCAAAGCCGCCGCCGCGTTGGGCGACCACCTTGACGCGAGCCAACGCTTCGCGAATCTCGGAGCTTCGTGCGGCCCGGTCAAGGTCCCCTGTCAGGGCTACGACCACGGGCCAACCGACGGATCCCGCAACCTCGAGCGTGTCGAGGAGGGCCGCGGCGGCAAGATCGGCGGCCACCTCATCGCCAACTGTTTGCGCGACGCGGGTCTTGGCCCGACCTGGTTCGGGAGACTTCGCGACGATCAGCACTGTCGGTCTGCTCATCGCATGACCTTGGCGAAGTCACGTATGACGCGGGCGGTACCTCTGGCCGATCCGGACACCTTCGACTTCGTCCCCGCGGCCCGTGGCCGGTAGTCGATGCGTGATTCGTAGATGGTCCAACCTGCAGCCGATGCCTTGATCATCAACTCCAGTGGATAGCCGAATCGGCGGTCCCTGATGTCGAGCGCAAGGAGATCCTCGCGCCGGCATACACGCATCGGGGCGAGGTCGTGGACCGGGAAATCGCTTCGCGTTCGAAGCCACCAGGCGAGGGCCTTGGTGCCCATCCGCGCATGCCATGGCCAGACCCCTCGCGCAACGGGTCGCCTCCAACCGACGGCCATGGTCGCTTCGCCCGAACGCACTGCGGCGAGCAGTCGTGGGAGGTCATGAGCCGTCATCGACCCATCCCCGTCGAGGACGGCGACGAACTCGGCATCGCTTGCCAGTAATCCGCGATGAACAGCTGCGCCGTAGCCCGGCTGCGGCTCCGTGACGACAATGGCGCCCAGTCCGGCGGCCACCTCGGCGGTACCGTCCCTGGAGCCGTTGTCGACCACAATCGCTCGAAACCCCACCGGCATATCCGCCAGAACTCCGGGCAGCGCATTCGCCTCGTCGCGGCACGGAATCACGACATCGCATATGACATTCGGGCGGTCGCCGGGCTCAAAGTTCATAGGTATGACGCTATTGGGGTATGCAGGCCCTCGCCATATGAAAATCGTGACGATCTCATGACTTCGGCCCCTGCCGAACAGCACCCGGACTGTTTGAGACCTAGGCTGAAGTCATGCCGACAGCACGCATCGCCTCTGCGCGTCCGGCGCTGATTTCGGCGGCCCTCGGAGCCGTGCTTGTCGCCCTCGCGATGACCATTCCCCGTGTGGGCAACGACAATGTCCACGTTCACTGGCCGCCGCTCCACGCCGACTGGATGCCCCGGTTCGGCCCGATGTCCATACTCGCGTTCGCCGTGGGTATCGCCCTGTGGATCGGCTTCCCTCCACTGGCCCGCCGATTGTCCTGGCCTCGCCTCATGGTCGCCACCTATGCGGCGACGTGGGCCTGGATCATGGCGCTCGCGTATGTCGATGGCCCCGATGGTTTGAGCCGGGTATTCGACCGAAGCGGCGAGTATGTCTACGACGCCCAAAGGGTGACTTCGATCCCACACATGTTGAGCACCTATGTCGATCGCATCCCGATGAACTCTGTGGATCATTGGCACACCCATGCGGCCGGTCATCCGCCGGGAGCACTCCTCTGCTTCGTTCTGCTCGACCGTTTGGGCATCACGAGCCATCTCTGGATCGGCATCATCACCGTCTCGATCGGTGCGACCGCCGTGATGGCAGTTGTCCTCGCGTTGTGCGCCCTCGGAGGGGAACATCTCGCCCAGCGCGCCGCGCCCTGGCTCGTCCTCGCACCGACTGCGATCTGGATGGGTGTCAGCGGCGATGCGCTGTTCACGGCGGTCGGGGCCTGGGGTCTGTGCTTCCTCGTCTTGTCCGGCACCCGCCATCGGCCCACATACGCGGTCCTCGGCGGCATGCTCCTCGGCCTGTGCGTCTACCTTTCCTATGGCCTGACACTGCTCGCCCTACCGGCACTCGCCGTCATCTGGCTGACCAAGTCATGGCGTGTCTTGCCCTGGGCCGTCGCCGGTGCGCTCATGGTTGCGGCCCTGTTCACGCTCGCGGGCTTCTCCTGGTGGGATGCGTATCCCGTCCTTGTGACGAGGTACTACGACGGCATCGCCTCGCAACGCGCCTATGGCTATTGGGTATGGGCAGACATCGCAGCGTGGACGTTTACCGTAGGACTCGCGACCTGGGCGGCTTTCCCCTCGATTCCCGCAGCAATCAGAAGGCGGGATCCGTTGGCGGTCCTGGCGCTGGCCGCTTTGACCGCGATTGTCATAGCCACGCTCAGCGGAATGAGCAAAGCCGAAGTCGAACGTATTTGGTTGCCGTTCACACTGTGGATCGTCGTCCTTCCGGCTTTGTTGCCTCGCACCTGGCATCGACCGCTGCTGCTCTCACAGGTCATACTCGCCCTCGTGATCCAAAGTCTGGTGTTGACGAGATGGTGAATGATTCCTTGCCCGAGACACGCATCCTCGTGATCGAGGACGACCCGACAGTGCGCGATGTCGTGCGCCGCTATCTGGAACGCGACGGCCACACCGTGTTGCAGGCCGAAGATGGGCCGAGCGGGCTGGCGATGGCCCGAGCCGACAAACCCGATCTGATCGTCCTCGACGTCATGCTTCCGGGCCTCAGCGGGCTTGAGGTGTGCAGCGCCTTACGAGTCACCGACAACAACACGACGCCGATCATCATGCTCACGGCCCTGGGCGAAGAGGACGATCGAATCAGCGGCCTCGCCCTCGGTGCCGATGACTACGTGACCAAACCGTTCAGCGTCAAGGAGCTCGCTCTCCGAGTCCAGTCTGTGCTCAGGCGGGCAAGTGGCCCGGCCACAAACGACGGACATGTCGGCGTGGTCACCGACGGCGATCTGACGATCAACACGGTGTCCAGGACGGTCCACCTTGGCGGCCGGATCGTGGCCTTGACGATCCGCGAATTCGACCTGCTCCAATTCTTTCTGACCCATAGGGGCGAGGTCTTCAGCCGCACCGATCTACTCAAGCGGGTCTGGGGTTGGAACTTCGGCGATCACTCAACCGTGACGGTTCACATCAAACGCCTTCGATACAAGATCGAGACCACTCCGGCAACACCGACACGGATCGCCACTGTCTACGGCCTCGGCTACCGCTATGACGGCATGGAAGGAACCGCTTCGTGAACACTTCCGACCTGAACCCGGTCCTCCTCGGCCTGATCTGCTCGCTCGGTGTCGTCGCTCTCGGCGCCCTCGCCCTCCAGCGCCTTCGCGCTCGTGCCCTGATCGCCTCGATCCTTCTTCTGACGCTCATACCGCTTGTCGCGATAATCGCCGGAGTCG
>JBDSQP010000157.1:0-4545 GCA_039929755.1 Aeromicrobium sp.
GATCCTCGGCCTGGTTGACCGCCTTTTTGGTGAGGGCGAGGCCGAAGCGCGGCATCTGCGCGATGCGGCCGGCCAGCGCGAGGACGGTCGTTTCCAGCTCGTCGGCGGGCACGACCTGGTTGACCATGCCAAGTGCCATCGCCCGATCAGCGGTGAATCGGTCGCCGGAATAGAGGAACTCCTTGGCTGCGCGCGGGTTCATGACCCACGGGTGCGCGAAGTATTCGACACCGGGTATGCCCATACGTACAACCGGGTCGGAGAAGAACGCGTCGTCCGAAGCGATGATGAAGTCACACGACCAGGCGAGCATCAGGCCACCCGCGATGCAGGCGCCATGCACCATCGCGATGACGGGCTTCGGGATCTCGCGCCAGCGGCGGCACATGCCGAGGTAGACCTCCGACTCGCGCGCGAACCGCTGGTCGCCACCCTCCTTGTCGGTGTGGTCCCACCAGATGACGGCTTTGCGCTCGAACGTTTGATCCACATCGCGACCCGGCGTCCCGATGTCGTGACCCGCGCAGAAGTGCTTGCCGTTGCCTGCGAGAACGATGACCTTGACCTCGTCGTCATCGGTGGCGCGCTGGAAGGCGGCGTCGAGCGCGTACGTCATGGCGGAGTTCTGCGCGTTGCGGTACTCCGGTCGGTTCAGCGTGATGCGCGCGACCTGGTCGACGACCTCGTATGTGATGACATCGTCTGTGGTCATGGGGCGCTCCTCAGCTCGGTTTTCAGGACTTTGCCGGACAGGTTCCGGGGCAGTGCGTCGACGAAGACGACTTCGCGCGGTGCCTTGAAATTGGCCAGTCGTTCACGAGCGAACGCGATCACCGCCTTGGCGTCAAGGTCGCTGTCATCACGTCGTACGACGAACGCCTTGCCGACCTCGCCCAGACGCTCGTCGGGGATGCCGATCACGGCCGCGTCGACGACTCCGTCGAGGCGGGCGAGTGCCTGCTCGACCTCGGCGGGATAGACATTGAATCCGCCGCAGATGTACATGTCTTTTAGGCGGTCAGTGATGCGCAGGTAGCCGCGGTCGTCGAGAACACCGACGTCTCCGGTGTGCAGCCAACCGTCGTGGTCAATCGCCTCGGCCGTGGCCGCGGGGTCGTCGAGGTATCCGAGCATCACCTGTGAACCGCGAAGCAGTAGTTCGCCCTCTTGGCCGGTCGGCAGGTGCTCGCCGGTCTCGGGATCGGCGATGGCCGTCTCCATGCCGTCGATGGCCCGGCCGCAAGTGGTCGCGACGGTCTCGTCGCTGTCACCGCGGCGACACATCGTGGCGACGACGCACTCGGTCATGCCGAACGCGGTGATCACCAGGTCGAAACTCAGCTCCGACTGCAGCCGCTCGACCAGCGCAACGGGCACGTTGGCCGCTCCCGTGTTGGCGAAGCGAAGGGACGAGGTGTCCGTGGTGGCGAAGGCGGGCGACTCAAGTAGTCCGAGGAAGATCGCAGGTGCGCCGGGGACCATGGTGATCCGCTCCGACTCGATCAGCGCGAGCGCTGCATCCGTATCGAACGTCGCCATCGGGTAAAGCAAGCATCCGCGCAGCAGGCCGACGAGGACCCCGACCTTGTAGCCGTATGAGTGGAAGAACGGGCTGATCACGAGGTAGCGGTCGTCTCCGGTCACCTCGCCGACGGCGCTCCAACTCGCCGCCGCGGCCACGGTCTGCCGGTGCGCGGTGACCACGCCTTTGGGACGACCGGTCGTGCCGGAGGAGAACAGAATGTCGGCGACATCGTCGGGGCTGACGGCGTCTGCCGCAGCCTCGACCGCGTCAAGATCGGCCGCTTCGGCCTCGGCGGCGAGTGCGTCGAGGTCGGCGAGGTCGAGGATCAGCGTCTTGGTGATGAGTGAACCGAGATCGGCGAGTTGAGTGCGTCCGAGGAAGCCGTCCGCGACGACCACCAGTGCCGCGTGGGTTCGCTCGACGATGTCGGCAACCTCATGCGCGGTGTAACGCGAGTTGGCAGGCACCAACGTGCCGCCTGCATACGTCACGGCCAGGCCGGCCACGACCCATTCGATGCTGTTCGGCGCCCAGAGGACCACCCGACCGCCCGGCTCCAACCCGTGCCGGCGATATCCGGCTGCAGTGCGGCGGACCAGGTCGTGCAGTTCGGCGAACGTCAGGGTTCGGCCGTCCATCGCATAGGCCGGAGCGTCGCCAAACTCCGTGGCGGCACGACGTACGAGCCCCGGAACGGTTGTGCTCACGTGACCTCCTACGCTCGACGCGTTGTCAAAACCAAACAAGTGCTTGGTAGGCTACCTTAGCCGGGACGACCTCGAGCCGGAAGGAGCAGACAGTGAACGCTGACACTGACGCAGCCTTCCGTGAGCAGGTTCGCGACTGGCTTTCGCACAATCTCGTCGGCGAATGGGCCGCACTCAGAGGCATCGGCGGTTCGGGTAGCGGCGAAGAGGCCTACGAGGAACGGCGCGCCTGGAACCGCCACCTCGCCGAGCACGGCTGGACTTGCCTTGGCTGGCCGGAGGAACACGGCGGCCGCGGGCTCAGCCTGGCCAAGCAGGCCATCTTCCACGAGGAGTATGCACGGGCCGACGCGCCCGAGACGGTGAACCATCTGGGGGAGCAGCTTCTTGGTCCGACGTTGATCGAATTCGGCACCGACGAGCAAAAGGCGCGGTTCCTGCCGAAGATCAAGGCAGTCGAAGAGCTCTGGTGCCAGGGCTACTCCGAGCCAGGTGCCGGCTCCGACCTCGCCGCCGTGAGCACCCGCGCGGTGCTCGACAGTGGTGCTGGAGTTGCAGGCGAATGGATCGTCGACGGCCAGAAGGTCTGGACCTCGTGGGCACACGAGTCCGACTGGATCTTCGTCATCGCCCGGACCGAGCCGGGTTCGACCCGCCATCACGGACTCTCGTTCCTGTTGATCCCCCTGGATCAGGAGGGCGTCGAGATTCGGCCGATCGAGCAGATCACGGGCGGGTCGGAGTTCAACGAAGTCTTCCTCGAAGGTGCCCGGACCCCCGCTTCGATGATCGTCGGCGAACCCGGTGACGGCTGGAAGGTCGCGATGGCCCTCCTCGGCTTTGAGCGGGGCGTGTCCGTGCTCGGCCAGCAAGTGGGATTCGAGCGCGAACTCAATGACCTGATCGACTTGGCCCGGAGCAACGGCGCCCTCGACGACCCGGTGATCCGGGATCGTCTCGCGCAGCAGAGTGCCGAGTTTGAGGTGATGCGTGTCAACGCAGTCCGCTCCCTCACCGAGGCGACACCGGGCGCCGACAATATTGCGAAGCTCGTCTGGGCCGGATGGCACCGGCGACTTGGCGAGTTGGCCATGGAGGTTTGCGGAGCCGGGTCCCTGACGGCGACCGGCGAGGCGTACGACCTCGACCGTTGGCAGAACCTCTTCCTCTTCTCCCGCGCTGACACACTTTATGGCGGCAGTGACGAGATCCAGCGCAATATCCTCGCCGAGCGAGTGCTCGGCCTTCCGAAAGAGGCCCGCGGATGACCTCCATGCGTCCCGAACAGCCCACTCCCGACTACGTCCCGGGTCACGACCTGCTGGCCGGCAAGGTGGTGGTGGTGACCGCGGCCGCCGGCGCCGGAATCGGTGCCGCCGTCGCGCGGCGTGCTCTCGAGGAGGGCGCGGCGATGCTGGTCATCAGCGACACGCACGAACGTCGTCTCGAGGAGTCGCGCGAGTCGCTCGCTGCCGAGTTCGGTGCCGAGCGCGTACGAGCCCTCGCGGTCGATGTGACAGACGAGGCCCAGGTTCAGGCGCTGCTCGACATCGCCGACGAGCACGGTGGGGTCGATGTGATGATCAACAACGCCGGTCTTGGCGGTACCGCCGACGTGCTGGAAATGACTGACGAAGAGTGGATCCGCGTCCTGGACATCACCCTGACCGGCACGTTCCGCTGTGTACGTGCCGCCGGCAACCGCATGAAAACCTCCGGCAAACGCGGTGTCATCGTGAACAACGCCTCGGTGATCGGCTGGCGGGCGCAGGAAGGGCAGGCGCACTATGCCGCCGCGAAGGCGGGCGTGATGGCCTTGACTCGTTGCGCCGCGCTCGATGTGGCACCCCACGGCATTCGGATCAACGCGGTGGCGCCGTCGCTGGCGATGCACCCGTTCCTGGCCAAGGTGACCAGCGACGATCTGCTCGCCGAGCTCAAGCAACGTGAGGCTTTCGGCCGGGCGGCCGAGCCATGGGAGGTCGCCAACGTGATGGTGTTCCTCGCGTCGGACTACTCCTCATACATGACCGGCGAGGTTGTCTCTGTGTCGAGTCAGCGGTCCTGACATGACCCAGACGCCGACCCCGACTCGCCGAGAGGAACTGCTGCAGATTGCAGCAGAACTGTTCGCGACGAAGGGTTTCAAGAACACCACGGTGCGCGACATCGCCGACGCGGCCGGCATCCTGAGCGGCTCGCTGTATCACCACTTCGACTCCAAGGAGTCGATGGTCGATGAGATTCTGTCGTCGTTTCAGGATGAGTTGTTCGGCAAGTACGCCGCGATCGTCGCTGGCGACGACGACCCGC
>JBDSQP010000158.1:0-1586 GCA_039929755.1 Aeromicrobium sp.
CAATGCCAGTGGAACCACGACAGCCGCAACCCACTCGGGCATGTCCTGCAGGATAGTGCTGAACCGGACCGAATCCACGAAGAACGGCCAACCGCCGAACTTGAGCCAACCGGCCGATTCGGCTGTCGATGGCGACACATCATTCGCAACGTTGGCGGCGTGGATGGCCAGCAGGCCAACGAACAGCAAAGCCCCTACCGCCCAGGCGATTGCTCGCCGATAGGAGCCCTTCGCGATTTCGAACGCGATCATGACGGCGAACAGCGGAAGCGCCAACTCACGCACTATCACGGCAGCAAAACCGATTGCGAGGCCGATCCACCACAGGCGAACTGTGCTGAGCGCCAACGCCAGGGTGAGCAGCAGGCCCGCCCAGACTTCGTGGATGACAACAGCGTCGCCGGTAACTACCGGGGCAACCGCAAGCGCACTCATCGCGCTGGCGAACCACCACGTTGGTCTGCCGGGAGCAATCCTCTCCAGGCGCAGGATCATTGTTGCGACGACTGCGATTCCCAGTGCGACCAGCGCAATGCGCATGACGGCAATCCCGCCGACCCGCGAAGTGACCCATGTCAGGGCGGGCTCCCGGACGGTCACGAACGGTCGTGTCGGAAATCCGCGTTCTGCCTGGACTGCGTCGACCGCCCGGTAGTAACTCTGGCCGCCGATGACCCGTTCGGTGATTTGTGTGTAGAGGGCGGCATCGGTCTTGGCTGGGTCCGGGTGCCTGTAGGCCTCGGGTCGGTTGCTCCCGGCAAGGAGACCCCAACCGAGCAGCATCAGGAGAAGCGCCACAAGACCGATTGCCTGGGCGCGACTCCAGCTGGCAAACCTTGTCCCGGTCGCCGTCTTCGTCATGGTCTTGCTGGCCGACATTCGCCACCTCCGAACCACAATCATGCTCGGTTGGAGGTTCACACAGATCAGGCAGCGACAGCCCCGGGTACGAACTTGAGACCGACGAGCAACATCCTCGTCTTCGAGATGCAGGTCTGCAGAACGACATCGGTCGAAGGCAGATCCCTGACCTTGCTGACATACCTCGCGACATGGGTGATCACGACCGCCTGATAGACGCCATCGATCACACCGGGCCCGGTCAGCTCGACCGTGTCTCCTGCGCGTATGTGCGGCATCCATGCCAAGCCGCCGCAATAGTCGTGCTCGGCGACGAGGACCGTGGGGGTCGATTCGAGATGTGCGGCCACGGGACCTTTGCACGCGTCCAGCTTCGGTTCGATCTCTTCCAGTTTTGACGTCGTGAAGATTGCGTGGGTGAAGTCAACCTTCGCCGCCTTGTCGCGTGGCATGGCCAACAGGGGAAGGAAGTTGTTGTTGAGCGAATTTCTCGACAGTTGTTCGTCATCACCGGCGAGATTGACGAACAGGTATCCGGCTACAAGGCAGACGAGTGCAGCCAGGAGAGCGAGCCTTGACCTCATGCGCACGAAAACCTCCCCGAATCTCGGATTCTCCGCGAATCTCAGTTCAAGTATGACTCGATTGCGAGACTATTGCGCTTGAGGCGACATGTAGAGGTTAAGGAAGCCAACTGAACGGAGCCCAGGGTGAACGACGTCTTG
>JBDSQP010000159.1:0-3210 GCA_039929755.1 Aeromicrobium sp.
GATGAGCTGGTCGAGGTTCGACAGATCCAACCGACCCTCGTCGGTAACACCGAACCAGCGCAGCTGAGCTCCCGTGCGCTGCGAGAGTTGCTGCCACGGCACGATGTTCGAATGGTGCTCCATCTCCGTGATGACGATTTCATGGTCCTGGCCGATGCGACCGGAGTCGCCGAGAGTCCGAGCCACCAGGTTGAGCGCTTCCGAGGCGTTCTTGGTGAAAATGACCTCGTCGCGGCTGGGGGCGCCGATGAACGAGGCGATCTTCGTACGAGCGTTCTCGAACGCTTCGCTCGCTTCAGAACCAAGTTGGTGCATGGCGCGGGCCACGTTGGCGTTGTGGTTGCGGTAGTGATCGTCAATCGCGGCAATCACGCTCTCGGGCTTCTGCGAAGTGTTGGCGCTGTCGAGATAGACCAGGGCTTTGTCGTCGGCGAGACGACGCGACAGGATCGGGAAATCTTCCCGGACCTTGGTCACGTCGTAGGTCGACACCCTTGCCTCGGTCTCAGCGCCTGATGTCACTGTGCGGCAGCCTTGACGTACTTGTCGTAGCCCTCGGCTTCGAGCTGGTCGGCAAGTTCACGGCCACCCTGCTCGGCGACGCGACCGGCCACGAAGACGTGAACATAGTCGGGCTTGATGTACTGAAGGATGCGCGTGTAGTGCGTGATCAGGAGGACGCCGCGGTCACCCTGCGAGCTATAGCGGTTGACGCCGTCGGAGACGACACGGAGTGCGTCGATGTCCAGGCCGGAGTCGGTCTCGTCGAGGACGGCGAACTTCGGGTTGAGCAGTTCGAGCTGGGCGATTTCGTGGCGCTTCTTCTCGCCGCCGGAGAAACCTTCGTTTACGCTGCGCTGCGCGAAGTCCTTGTCGAGCGTGACGCGCTCGAGGGCTTCGTTGACGTCCTTGATCCACGTACGGAGTTTGGGCGCTTCGCCGTCGATGGCAGTCTTGGCCGTACGGAGGAAGTTTGCGACCGAAACACCCGGCACCTCGACGGGGTATTGCATCGCTAGGAACAGGCCGGCGCGGGCACGCTCATCGACCTTCATCGACAGTATGTCGACGCCGTCGAGCGTGACCGAACCGCCGGTGACCTTGTATTTGGGGTGACCCGCGATCGAGTAGGCAAGAGTCGACTTGCCCGATCCGTTGGGGCCCATGATGGCGTGAACTTCGCCAGACTTGACCGTCAGATCGACGCCCTTGAGGATCTGCTTTTCGCCCTCTTCGGTGTCTACCGAGACGTGGAGGTCCTTGATTTCCAAGGTAGCCATGTAGTTCTCAACTCCTGTGCGCTGAGAGATCGACCATTACGGTGTCTCCCTCGATTTTGGTGGGATAGGTAAGTACTGGTTCGGTCGCCGGCAGGTTGACTGGCTTGCCGGAGCGGACATCGAAGCGCGAGCCGTGAAGCCAGCACTCGATTTCGCATCCTTCGACATCGCCTTCGGACAGCGGTATGGCTGCGTGCGAGCATTCGTCCTGAATCGCGTAGACGTCATCGCCATCCCGAATGAGGGCGATCTCGTTGCCGTCGATCTCGACGGCGAGAACACCCCCTTGCGGGATGTCGGCGACTGCGGCGGCATGGACAAAGTCACTCACGTCAGACTGTTTCTTTGGCGGTGCTGTCGCTATTCGGGGCGAGGTCGATCGTCTTGGCAAGTTCACCTTCGACGGCCGACATGAGGCGTGCTTCGATCTGCTCGACGCCGATGCGACGGATGATCGCATTGAAGAAGCCATGGACCACGAGGTTGCGGGCTTCTTCCTCCTCGATGCCGCGGCTCTGGAGGTAGAACAGGTGCTCGTCGTCGAATCGGCCGGTGGTGCTCGAGTGGCCTGCGCCCTCGATCTCGCCGGTTTCGATCTCGAGGTTGGGCACCGAGTCAGCGCGGCAACCATCGGTCAGAACCAGGTTGTCGTTGCTCTCGAAGGTTTCGATGCCTTCGGCGACCTTGCGGATCAGGACATCGCCAATCCATACGGCGTGGGCGTCCTTGCCCTGCAGCGCACCCTTGTATTCGACGTTGCTCTTGGTCTTGGGCGCGTTGTGGTCGACGAACAGGCGGTGCTCGATGTGCTGACCGGCATCGGCGAAATAGACACCGAGCATCTCGGCCTCGCCGCCGGGGCCGGCATAGTCGACCGAGGCATTGATGCGGACGAGGTCGCCGCCGAGCGAGACCGCTACGTGCTTGTAGGTCGCATCGCGACCAACTCTGCCGTGGTGGTGCGCGACGTGAACTGCGTCGTCATCCCAGTCCTGGATCGAGACAAGAGTCAGGTTGGCCCCGTCGTTGACCTTGACCTCGACGTTGGCCGCAACAACTGCGCTGCCGACGTGATCGAGAACGATGGTTGCCTTGGCGAACTGTCCGACCTCTATGAAGACGTGGCCGAAGCTCACGCCGTCGATGCCCTCGCCGCGAAGCGTGACGTTGATCGGGTCGGCGATCTCGGCATTGGCTGGGATCGAGATCAGCGTGGCCTTGCCGAAGCTGTTCCAGGCTTGCGCACTTATGCGGTCGGTCGGTGTGTAGACCGAACCGAGGCGCTCGTCATCTCGGCCGACGGCCTTGATCGTGACTTGGGGGTCGGCGTCGACCGTCGCGACGATCTTGCCGTCTGGTGCGAACGTGCCGTCGTGAAGGCCTTTGAGGCGCTTGATCGGAGTAAATCGCCAAGACTCTTCGCGACCCGTGGGAATCTCGAAGTGTTCGAGATCGAAGGATCCTGGCGCGTGGAGGTATTCGCGTCCCGAGGGGGTTTCGATGGCTTCGGAAACGTTGTTGGTGATGGTCAACCGACTGCACCCTCCATTTGAAGTTCGATAAGACGGTTGAGCTCAAGGGCGTACTCCATCGGGAGTTCGCGCGCGATGGGCTCGACGAAGCCACGGACGATCATCGCCATCGCTTCGTCTTCTTCCATGCCACGGCTCATGAAGTAGAAGAGTTGGTCGTCGCTGAGCTTGGACACCGTTGCCTCGTGGCCGAGAGTGACATCGTCCTCGCGCACGTCGACGTACGGGTAGGTGTCGGAGCGACTGATCTGGTCAACCAGGAGCGCGTCGCACTTGACCGTACTCTTGGAGCCCTTGGCGCCTTCGAGGACCTGGAGCAGGCCTCGGTATGACGAGCGTCCGCCACCGCGTGCCACCGACTTGCTCAGGATCGAGCTCGACGTGTTGGGCGCGGCGTG
>JBDSQP010000160.1:0-15881 GCA_039929755.1 Aeromicrobium sp.
GCTCCAAGTGAAGGACCTGACCGTCACATTCCCGCAGGCTTCGGGAGACGTGCGAGCCGTCCGCGGGATCAACTATGTGGTCAACGAGGGTGAATTCCTCGGTATCGTCGGCGAATCGGGCTCGGGCAAATCGGTGTCCTCGATGGCGGTGATGGGCCTTCTCCCCAGCAACGCAGTCATCGAGGGAGACATTCTCCTGCGCGGTCAATCGCTCATCGGCCTGTCTGACCGAAAGCTTTCGGCCCTGCGCGGCAAAGAGATCGCCATGATCTTCCAGGACCCGCTCTCGGCGCTGACCCCGGTCTACACGGTTGGCCATCAGATCGCCGAAGGCCTTTTGCTGCACGACTCAAAACTCAGCAAGGCCGCTGCCGAGAAGCGCTCGATCGAGCTCCTCAAGATCGTTGGCATTCCTGCCCCCGAGCGCCGCGCCAAGGCATTCCCGCACGAGTTCTCCGGCGGTATGCGACAACGCGTGATGATCGCGATCGCTATCGCCAACGACCCAAACCTCATCATCGCCGACGAGCCCACGACGGCGCTGGACGTCACGATCCAGGCACAAATCCTCGAGGTCCTCCAAAAGGCCAAGGACATCACTGGTGCCGCGGTCGTCCTCATTACGCACGACCTCGGCGTCGTCGCAGGCAACGCCGACCGCATTGCAGTGATGTATGCGGGCAAACTCGTCGAGACCGGCGGGATCGATGACGTCTTCGCCAAACCGACGATGCCCTACACGATGGGCCTGCTCCGATCGGTGCCCAACCTCGTCACCGCGGGCAAGACCCGACTCGTTCCGCTCGAGGGCCGGCCGCCTTCGCTGTCGGCACTCCCCCCGGGTTGCCCGTTTGAGCCGCGCTGCCCAATCGCCATCGACGAATGCAAGAAGGTCGAGCCGGCACTGATGTCGGTCAGTGACTCTCACCAGGTGGCCTGCATACGCGCTACCGAAATCGAGATCGGCGACATCACCACCGCGGATGTGTTCCCCCGACCGGAGCCGATCCCGCCGGAGGAGCGAGCCCGGGTGGCCGGTCGTACCGTCCTGCAGATCCGCGATCTACAGCGCCATTTCCCGCTCACCAAGGGCGCGGTCTTCAAGAAGCGCATCGGTACGGTCCGCGCCGTCGACGGCATCAGCCTCGACATCCATGAGGGCGAAGTCCTCGGACTCGTGGGTGAGTCCGGTTGCGGCAAGTCGACGACGATCCTGGAGATCCTTGAGCTCGCCAAGCCGCAGGAAGGCTCGATCGAAGTTCAGGGCATCAAGGTCGAAGGACTCTCCAAGAGTGAACGACTGGCGATGCGCAAGGACATTCAGGTTGTCTTCCAGGATCCGATGGCGGCACTTGATCCGCGGCTCTCGATCGAAGACATCATTGCGGAGCCCCTGACGGTCCACAAGGTTCCCGGCAGTGTGCAGCAAGCACGGGTCGCGGAACTGCTTGACCTTGTCGGGCTCGACCCCTCGATGGCCGCGCGCTATCCCCACGAGTTCTCCGGTGGTCAACGTCAGCGGATCGGCATCGCCCGCGCGCTCGCCACGAACCCAAAACTGCTGATCCTCGACGAACCGGTCTCCGCCCTCGACGTGTCGATCCAGGCCGGTGTCATCAATCTCCTCGAAGACCTCAAGGAACAGCTGGGCCTGTCGTACTTGTTCGTGGCACATGACCTGGCCGTCGTACGCCAGATCGCCGATAACGTCGCGGTCATGTACCTCGGCCGCATCGTCGAAGCCGGCTATGTAGAAGACGTCTTCGCCAGACCACTGCATCCATATACTCAGGCGCTCATGTCTGCCGTGCCCGTGCCCGATCCCGCCGTGGAACGCCAGCGCAAACGCATCCTGCTCGACGGTGACCTGCCCAGCCCCACCGACGAAATCTCCGGCTGCCGGTTCAACAGCCGGTGCCCGTTGTTCAAAATTCTTGATGAACCCCGACGCCAACGCTGCCTCACCGAGGATCCGGCGTTGCGGGCCATCGATAGGTCTTCGGCCGCTTGCCATCACGCGGAGAACAACACGCTGAAGGTCACCTGATCGGAGTTCGCCGCATCTGCAGCGAACACACACCAAAGGAGAGAAAGATGAAGACCAGACGGACAGCCGCTGTCGCGCTTGCCGCGGCACTGGCCCTGACAGTCTCGGGCTGCGCGAAGGGAAACACGTCATCCGACAACTCGGACAATGGCGCGACCCTTCCGACCACGGCGTGGGATTCGGCAAAGTATGCAGACGTCAAGCAAGGCGGGACGCTGACGCTTGCGATCTCGCAATTGCCCGACAACTACAACAACTGGCAGGTCAACGGCGGTCTCCAGGACACGTTCGACCTTCAGGTGCCCACGATGGGGGGCGGTGTGACCACGAAGTCCGACGGCAGTTGGGCTATCGACAAGAACTACGCGACATCAATCAAACTGACGAAGCAGGATCCCGAGACCATCGAGGTCAAGCTCAACAAAAAGGGCGTGTGGTCCGACGGCAAACCGATCGTCGCCCAAGACATGATCAACTACTGGAAGTCCAGTAACGGCACCAACAAGGCGTTCGAAGCGGTTTCGACCGGCGGCTTCCAGGACATCGGCAGCGTCACCCAGGGGGCAGACGAGTACTCGTACACGGTTGTCTTCAAGAAGAAGAATGCCGACTGGCCCAACTACGTCTACCCTGCATTGCCGTCGTTGGTGACGAAGGAACCCAAGGTCTTCAACAAGGCGTACGCCAAGAAGATGTTCCCGAGCGCCGGCCCGTATGTGATCAGCAAGATCGATCAGAACGCCCAGGTCATCACCGAGACCCCCAACCCGAAGTGGTGGGGAGACAAGCCGAAACTCGACAAGATCATCTTCCGTGTTGTCGACCAGTCGGCTCAGGCGCAGGCATTCGCCAACAAGGAAATCGATGCGGTGAGCATCGGCCAGGACAAGGCGTCCTACGACACAGCCAAGAAGCGTGCCGACGTCCAGATCCAGCGGGCCGGTGGCCTGACCTGGACACACCTGACATTCAACGGAACCCGCGGGCCTCTCAAGGACGTCAAGGTCCGCCGGGCGATCGCCCACGCGATCAACCGTGAAGGTATGTCGGCTGCGGCCAACAAGCCGGTCGGGGCACCTGCCGTCACCCAGGGAAGCATGATCTACATGCCGGGACAGAAGGGCTACAAGGACGCGGCAACACCGGCAATCGGCTTCGACCTCAAAAAGTCCGAAGCCTTGCTCAAGAAAGCCGGCTACAAGAAGGACTCCAACGGCCTGCAGACCAAGGGCGGCAAGAAGTTGACGCTCAACGTCGTCGTGCCCTCGGACACGCCGACCAACGCCCAACGCGCTCAGCTCATCCAGGGCTACCTCAAGAAGGTCGGCATCACGGTCAAGCTGGACACCGTTCCCACGGCGAAGTACTTCAACGACTACGTCATTCCGTTGAACTTCGACATGGTGACATTCAGCTGGCAGGGCACCGCCTTCCCGGTGTCCACGACCCAGTCGCTGTTCAACCCGATCGATTCGGGCCAGAACTTCACCGGTATCACGAGCCCCAAGCTCGCCGATCTGTGGAACAAGGCAAACGCCGAACTCGATCTGGCGAAGCAGATTGCCCTGGCCAATGACATCGACAAGGAACTGTATTCGTACGTTCCGCTGGTCACGATCGCTCCGACACCGACAATCTTCGGCGTCGCCAAGGGCCTCGTGAACTACGGATCTGCTCAATTCGAATACCCCGACTACACAAAGGTCGGCTTCAAGAAGTAATGTTTGCAAAGAACCGCCCCATACCTCGCCGTGTGGGGCGGTTCTTTACGTCCAGGTAAATTCTGGTTTTGATCCGGTAAAAGGTCTAGATGCAATAACCCCCAAGGCGCTAGCATCAACCAACTCCTCTGAGAATTGGTGGGCAATGCATGACCGAACCGGTTGAACTCACAGCAGACGAGCAGATGCTCGCCAAACTCGGCTACAAGCAAGAACTGAACCGAAATTGGTCGGGGTTCTCGAACTTCGCCATTTCCTTCTCGATCATCTCGATCCTGGCGGGTTGTTTCACGACCTTCGGGCAGGCCTGGAACAACGGCGGCCCCGTCGCGATCTCCTGGGGTTGGCCGGTCATCTCGATCTTCATCCTCATCATCGGGTTCACGATGTCCGAGCTGGTGTCGGCCTATCCGACATCGGGCGGAATCTACTGGTGGGCCTCCAAGCTTGGCGGTCCGATGGCAGGATTCTTCACCGGTTGGCTCAACCTCATCGGTCTTCTCGCGGTGACTGCTTCCGTGGCGTATGGGTGCGCGACCTTCCTAGACCTGACGCTCAACACCATGAGCAGCTCCTGGGCCGGCAACTACAGCCTGACGCGGGTGTTCCTGATCTTCCTCGTGCTCCTTGCCATCGCGGCGGTGCTCAATATCTTCAGCGGTCACCTGATGGCCGTCCTCAACAACATCTCGGTCTGGTGGCACGTCGGCGGTGTGGCTTTGGTCATCGGGATCCTTGCCTTCGTCCCGAAGACGCACCAGGCGCTGAGCTTCGTTTTCACCGACAAGGTCAACAACTCCGGTTACGCCGACGCCGCATCGCACGGCGGCACCTACTGGTTCCTTGTACTTCCTCTGGGTTTCCTTCTGACTCAATACACGATCACCGGATTTGACGCCTCTGCACACCTTTCGGAGGAGACGCAGGCGGCGTCCGAACATGCTGCAAAGGGCATCTGGCGCTCGATCTTCTACTCGGCAGTCGGTGGCTGGGTGCTGCTCCTCGCCTTTCTGTTCGCCGTCCAGGACAAGGACGCAATCACGAAGGGCGGCGGCGGCGTCGACCTGATCTTCAGCCAGGCGTTGCCACAGGGCTGGCATGTCATCGTTCTCGCCATCTCCACGGCCGGTCAGTTCTTCTGCCTGGTCGCCTGTCTCACCAGTGCGTCGCGGATGACGTTCGCGTTCAGTCGTGACGGTGCCATTCCGGGCTCGAAGATCTGGTCGAAGGTCTCTGCGTCCAAGGTGCCGGCCAATGCTGTTGTCTTCGTCGCAGTAATCGGTGCGATCATCACGCTGCCGGCGCTCATCCAGGTCGATATCAACGGCGCCCCGGTTCCGATCGCGTTCTACGCGGTCGTTTCGGTCGCGGTGATCGGTCTATACCTGGCATTCCTCATCCCGATCTTCCTGCGCTGGAAGATCGGCGACGCCTTTGTGCCCGGAAGCTGGAACAACGGATCGAAGTACAAATGGATGAACCTGGTGGCGTGCGCCGAGATCGTGATCATCTCGATCTACTTCATCCTCCCGTTCACGCCGGCCGCCGTGCCGGGCAACAAGGACTTCTCGTGGAAGTACGTGAACTACGCGCCGATCCTGACCGGCGGCACCCTGATCATCCTGGCGATCTGGTGGTACGTGTCGGCCCGTAAATGGTTCACCGGACCGAAGCACACGATCGACCAGGCAGTCGTCGACGCATTCGATGAGGCCTGAGAAGGCTCTATAGGGACCGAGTGTGAGGGTTCTGGGAGTCGATCACCGGGCTTTGGGCGGTAAACCGGGCCTGTCGAAATCGACCGACGAACCCTCACACGTGCGCATCGAGCAATGGTTGATGGCCCGCATTGATCGCGGCCAACTTCGTCCGGACGACAAATTGCCGCCTGAAGAGGATCTGTCTGCGGCTCTCGGGGTCAGCCGGATGACGTTGCGCCAGGCACTCGGATCACTCGAGGCCAAGGGGCTCCTCGAGCGGCGGCGGGGCCGCGCGGGCGGCAACTTCATCCGGGAGCAGCAGATCGAGTGCGACCTGACCGGGCTGCCGGGATTCACCGAGCAGATGCGACGGGCCAACGTACGCGCAGGCGCGCGGGTCGTCAGCGTCCGGCGTTTGCCCCCGTCAACGGCTGTGGCAACGGCGCTGGAACTCGGCCGAGGGAAAGCCGTCTTCGAGATCATCCGCGTCCGATCGGCGCGACGCGAACCGCTCGCCCTGGAAGAGACCTACTTGCCTGCGCACTTGTTTGAAGGCATTGCCGATCGTCGACTTACCGGTTCGCTCTACGCCATCATGCGCAAGGACTTCGACCTCGCACCGCATCATGCGCAGGAATGGCTGGAGCCCGCGCTTGCTTCCGGGGAGCACGCCGAGTTGCTGAACGTGGCTCCCGGTGCAGCCCTCATGCTGGTGACGCGCACGGCGTTCACGGCCTCGGGGTTGCCGGTCGAGCATGCCTTCGATCGCTATCGCGCCGATCGCACGCGCATCAGCTTGCGAACAGGTATCTCGACCTCGGTGTCGGCCGAACTCACCGCGGATTCGGGATCCGCCACATGAGCGAGCCGTCGCTCGACTCACTGTTCGACCAGTCACTGTTCGACCAGATTCCCAGCCTTGCCGACAAGCCGCGTTCGATCGAGGAACTGCCTGGCGGCCTCACGAACTTCAACCTCAAGGTAACGACGCCGCGAGGGGTCTATGTCGCGCGCTGCAGCCGAAGCGACACGTCGTTGCTCGGAATCGACCGGGATGCCGAGCATGACAACACCTTGGCGGCGGAACGCGCCGGGGTCGGTGCGCCATTCGTTGACTTCCGCCCCGATCTCGGCATTCTCGTGATCGGCTACCTCGAAGGGCGGACGTATGAGAATGCTGATCTGCGACAGCCGGGCACCCTCGCGCGTTTGGCCCGCGCCTGTCTCGCACTGCACTCGGGTCCGCGGTTCACCGGCGACTTCGACATGTTCACCCGCCAGCAATCGTATTTGCGCACGGTCAAGGAGGGCGGCTTTGCCCTGCCTGCCGACTATGAGGAATTCGATGGTCAGTTCCAGCAGATCAGGGCCGCCCTCGCCGTGAGGGCCGGACCGACTGTGCCGTGCAACAACGACCTGCTCGCCGGAAACATCATCGACGACGGGCAAAAGTTGTGGCTGATCGACTACGAATACTCGGGCAACAACGACCCGTTCTTCGAGTTGGGCAACACCTGGACCGAGTGCCAACTCGACCCTGAGCATCTCGACGAACTCGTCACGGCGTACGTGGGCCATCACTCGCCGGTCAAAATCGCGCGGACCCGCCTCCAATCGATCGTGTCCCAATACGGGTGGTCGCTGTGGGGCTACATACAGGCCGCCACCAATGACTTCGACTACGACTTCTTTGGCTGGGGGCAGGATCGGTTCGAGGGTGCCGTGGAGGAATTCCGTTCGCCGGGGTTCGCCAGACTGCTCGATGCCGCCACCGCTGAGGAGAACCCATGACTGGGGCGGCATTGCCGGCGCGCGCTCGCATCGTCATCATCGGCGGAGGAGTCATCGGCACGAGCGTGGCCTATCACCTCACGAAGGCCGGACAAACCGATGTCGTGCTGCTTGAGCAAGGCGAATTGTCCTGCGGAACGACGTGGCATGCCGCCGGTTTGGTGGGCCAGTTGCGGGCGACGCAGAGCGGCACCCGGCTGGTGCAGTATTCGACCGAGTTGTATGCCCAGCTCGAGGCCGAGGTCGGCCTGAGTGCCGGCTACAAGCGATGCGGTGGCGTGACCGTTGCCCGTACCGAAGACCGGATGATTCAACTCCGACGGACCGCTGCAACCGCCGAGGCCTTCGATCTCGAATGCGAGTTGCTAAGTCCCGAAGAGGCGCTCGAGCGCTATCCCTTGATGGCGGTCGACGATCTTGCCGGGGCCATCTGGTTGCCCGGAGACGGCACCGCCAACCCGACCGACCTCACACAGGCGCTGGCAAGGGGTGCGCGGATGCGCGGCGCCACCGTTGTCGAGCACGTCCGCGTCACCGAGGTCCTCATCAAGGACGGCGCCGTGACAGGCGTACGCACCGACAAGGGCGAAATCGAAGCCGAGATCGTCGTCAACTGTGCCGGCCAGTGGGCCAATCACCTTGCCGCGGGGATCGGCGTCACGGTCCCCTTGCATTCGGCGGAGCACTTCTATGTCGTGACCGATCAGATCCCGGGTATGACCTCGAACCTGCCGATCCTGCGCGATCCCGACGGCTACACGTACTTCAAGGAAGAAGTCGGTGGCCTCGTCGTCGGCGGATTCGAACCCGAGGCCAAGCCGTGGGTTTCGCCGGACCAGATCCCGTATCCCTTCGAGTTCCAGTTGCTTGAGGAGGACTGGGACCATTTCGCGATCCTGATGGACAGTGCGCTTGAACGCATACCGGTGCTGCACGAGACAGGCATCCGCAAGTTCTACAACGGGCCGGAAAGCTTCACCCCTGACAACCAATTCATCCTTGGCGAGGCTCCTTCGGTCCGGGGCTTCTTCGTCGGAGCGGGCTTCAACTCGGTCGGCATCGCGTCGGCCGGTGGAGCCGGGCGCGCGCTCGCGGAATGGATCATCGAGGGCGAGCCGACCATGGATCTGCTGGCGGTCGACATCCGCCGTTTCGCTCGCTTCAACGGCAACAACCGATGGCTGCGCGCACGCGTCGGCGAGGTCCTAGGCCTCCACTACGCCATACCGTGGCCCAATCGCGAGTTCGAAACGGCGCGGCCGTTTCGTCAGTCCCCCGCATACGAGCGGCTCGTTGCTGCCAACGCCGGCTTCGGCAGCAAGATGGGCTGGGAGCGCGACAACTTTTTTGCGCCGGCCGGCGAAGAGCCCTTGATCGAGTACTCCTGGGGAAAGCCGAACTGGCTCCCGTGGTCGGCAGCCGAGCAGCGCGCGACGCGCGAAGCTGTGGCCGTCTTCGACCAGACGTCATTCTCCAAATACCTGGTCACTGGTGCCGATGCCGAGCAGGCTCTGCAGTGGATCTGCACCAACGACATCGCGGTGGCGCCCGGTCGCACGGTCTACACGGCATTGCTCAATGGCCGCGGCACCTATGAATCGGATCTGACCGTCACCCGCATCTCCGCCAACGAGTATCTGCTGGTCAGCAGCTCGGCTACCACCGAACGCGATCAGGACTGGATACGCAAGAACATCCCCGCCGGCCTCGATGCGCGCATTGCCGACGTCACATCCGCGTATGCCGTCTATGGGGTCATGGGCCCGCGTTCGCGCGAACTGTTGGCGCGACTGTCCGACGCGGATTTGAGCGAGGAAGGGTTCCCGTTCGGCACGAGTCGAGAGATCGATCTCGGCCACACCACCGTTCGCGCCACCCGCATCACGTATGTCGGCGAGTTGGGCTGGGAGCTGTATGTGCCGACGGAGTTCGCGCGCGGTGTCTACGACTCGTTGATGGAGGCCGGTGAAGACCTGGGAGTGCTCAACGCGGGCTACTACGCGATCGAGTCGATGCGACTCGAAATGGGATATCGGGCTTTCGGCCGCGAACTGACTCCGGACTACAACCCGGTCGAGGCCGGCCTGTTGTTTGCCTGCAAGCTCAAGACTGACACCGACTTCCTGGGACGAACGGCCCTCGAAAAGGCCCGGGCCGAGGGTCCGGCGAACAAACTTGTCTCCTTCGTATGCGATGACCCGGACTTCATGCTCTGGGGCGGTGAGTTGGTACTGCGAAATGGCATCGCCGCTGGTCAGGTCACCTCGGCCGCATGGGGCGAGACGGTGGGCGCGTGCGTGGGTCTGGCGTACATGGCGATTCCGTCCGGCGAGAATGACCCGGCGGGTTACCTGAGTGCCGGTGCTCACGAGATCAATGTCGGCGGCAGCCTGGTTTCGGCGCGTGTCTCATTGAAGGCGCCGCACGGCACCGGAGCGTTAAAAAGTCCTAGAGGTATGAAGTCAGGCCATTGACGAAAGTGTGTCTGAAGGAATAGCCTCTCAGGATGGATCAGGGGTCGGCGTTGGGAGATTCGATGCTGAGACCGGTCCGCGGGCACCACGCCTTCGAGTCCTGCGTCGAGCAACTTGCCACGGCAATCCGGCTCGGCGTCTATGAGCACGGCAGCATGTTGCCGCCCGAACGCGAACTCGCGGAGCGCCTTTCAGTGTCACGCGCGACGCTGCGTGAGGCCATCGCGGCGCTCCGTGCCGCCGGCTTTGTCACAACCCATCGCGGTCGTGGTGGCGGAACCGTTGTGGACTTCCGGCCCGAGGCACCCGGGTCCTCGGCGATCGTGGACCGGCCGCGGGAAGAACTGGTCGACGCCCTCGACTTCCGCCGGATCGTCGAGCCCGGGGCGGCATACGCTGCGGCAGGACGCGAGTTGACCGAGACACAGAAGAACACACTGCGCGGCGCCCTTGATGCGGTGAATGCCGCGACAGATCCGGCCCTTCACCGTCAGGCCGACTCGCTGTTCCACCTGGCGATCGCGTCGTTGTCTGCATCGCCCCTGCTGATCGACGCAGTGACCAATGTTCAGAAAAGCCTGCACGACATGTTGAACGCCATCCCCGTACTCGACAGGAACATGGACCATTCGCGCAAACAGCACGGCGCGATCGCCAAGGCCATACTCGCTGGCGATGCACCCAAGGCAAGACGCGCGATGGAGAGCCATTGTGACGACACCGCTGCCCTCCTGCGAGGACTACTGAGAGAAGGAGAACGATGACCCAGAGCCATCCACGACTGCTGAGAGTCGATGAACTCAAGAAACAGATTCTCGAAGGTGTGATCGACACCGTGATCGTCGCGTTCACCGACATGCAGGGCCGCCTCCAGGGCAAGAGACTTCACGGGCACTACTTCGTCGACTTCGTTCTTGAGCACGGTACCGAGGGTTGCAACTACCTGTTGAGCGTCGACGTCGACATGAACACGGTCGACGGTTATGCGATGTCCTCGTGGGAAAAGGGCTACGGCGACATGGAGTTCGTCCTCGACATGAACACGATCCGCGTCCTGACCCATTTGCCTGCGACGGCGATGATCCAGTGCGACCTCGTCTGGCTCGACCACAAGCCCGTCGTCCAGTCACCTCGCACGATCCTCAAGACCCAGCTCGACAAGGCCGCCGCGGCCGGCTTCAAAGCGTTGTCCGGCACCGAGCTTGAGTTCATCGCCTTCGACACGACCTACGAAGACGCCTGGAACTCGGGCTACCGAGATATGACGCCGGTCAATCAGTACAACGTCGACTATTCGATCCTCGGCACCACGAGGGTCGAGCCGTTGCTGCGCGACATACGCAATCACATGTATGCGGCGGGTATGAACGTCGAGGGCGCTAAGGGCGAATGCAATTTCGGCCAGCACGAGATTGGCTTCCTCTACGACGAAGCCCTCGTCACGGCGGACAACCACAGTGTCTACAAGACCGCCGCCAAGGAGATCGCCGCTCAGCACGGCAAGTCCCTGACGTTCATGGCGAAATACAACGAACGTGAAGGCAGTTCGTGCCACATCCACCTGTCCCTGCGCGGCACCGATGGCAGCACTGTGTTCTGGTCCGACTCTGCTGGTAACGGGGGCGGCCGGACCGAGACATATGACCAGTTCATCGCCGGTGTTCTCGCCACCATGCGCGACTTCACGCTGCTGTATGCGCCAAACATCAACTCCTACAAGCGCTTCGCGGCTGGCTCGTTCGCGCCGACTGCGATCGCGTGGGGCAACGACAACCGCACCTGCTCGGTACGCCTCGTCGGCACGGGCGCCGGTGCGCGAATGGAGAATCGTCTTCCCGGCGGCGATGTCAACCCCTACCTCGCGCTGGCCGCTATGCTCGCCGGCGGTCTGTACGGGATCGAGAACAAGTTGACCCTCGAAGAGCCGCTGACCGGCAACGCTTACACATCGGACAAGGAACACGTGCCCTCGACACTGCGCGAAGCACGCGATGCGTTCCAAGGCTCGGCCCTTGCCCGCGAACTATTCGGCGACGAGGTCGTCGACCACTACACCAACATGGCCGACGTCGAACTGGCGTCGTTTGATTCCGCCGTGACGGACTGGGAACTCCGTCGCAGCTTCGAAAGAATGTGAACCGCACCTTGAGCATCTACACCGTTATCAACCCGGCCACCGAGGTCGCGGTCACCGATGTCGCGATGGCGACGGTCGAACAGACCGATGCGGCAATCGCCAGGGCTGCCGAAGCCTTCCCGGCGTGGCGTGACATGCCTCCCGGGAGACGCGCCCGGTTGCTGAGGGCGTTTGCCCTGGTCGTCCACGATCACATCGATGAGCTCGCCGAGCTCGAGGTCCGCAACGCGGGTCATACGTGGGGCAACGCCCGATGGGAAGCGGGCAACGTCCGCGATGTCCTCAACTACTACTCCGCGGCTCCGGAGCGTATGACCGGACAGCAGATTCCTGTCGCCGATGGCATCAACATCACGTTCCACGAACCGCTCGGCGTAGTCGGGATCATCGTTCCCTGGAACTTCCCGATGCCGATCGCGGGTTGGGGATTTGCCCCCGCGCTCGCGGCGGGAAACACCGTCGTCCTCAAGCCGGCAGAGCTCACGCCGTTGAGCGCCATGCGACTGGGCGAACTTGCGCTTGAAGCCGGAATCCCCGAGGGCGTCTTCACCGTGATCCCCGGCAAGGGCTCGATCGTCGGCGAACGATTCGTGACACATCCCCTGGTCCGCAAAGTCTGTTTTACGGGCTCGACCGAGGTCGGCAAGAAGATCATGGCCGGCTGCGCCGACCAGGTGAAGCGCGTAACCCTCGAGCTTGGCGGCAAGAGCGCCAACATTGTGTTCGCCGATGCGGACCTGGCGAAGGCGGCGGCCGCGGCGCCATCGGCCGTCTTCGACAACGCTGGCCAGGACTGTTGCGCACGGTCACGCATCCTCGTGGAGCAGTCGGTCTACGACCAGTTCGTCTCCCTGCTCGAACCATCGGTCAGGGGCATCAAGGTGCTCGATCCGTCCGACAGATCGAGCGAGATGGGCCCACTGATCTCGGCACAACAGAGGTCGACGGTTCAGGGATTTGTCGATGAGGTCGACGTTGCCTTCGCCGGCACCGCCCCGAGCGGCAGCGGTTTCTGGTTTCCCCCGACGGTGGTCCTCGCGGACTCGGTCGACCAGCGGATCTGGCGCGAGGAGATATTCGGCCCGGTCGTGGCCGTCATGCCGTTCAAGGATGAAGCGGAGGCAGTCCAGCTCGCCAACGACACTGAGTTCGGGCTTTCGGGATCGATCTACACCCGTGACATCGGACGGGCTTTGCGTGTTTCGCGCGGAGTCGAGGCCGGCAACTTGAGCGTCAACTCGCACGCCTCGGTCCGCTACTGGACCCCGTTCGGTGGCTTCAAGCAATCCGGCCTCGGCCGCGAACTCGGCCCGGATGCACCGAACGCATTCACCGACGTCAAGAACATCTTCATTTCAAACGAATAGCCATCGCCAAAAGAAGGATACGAATCATGACCGGACGTCTTGAGGGCAAGACCGCAGTAGTCACCGGCGGATGCTCAGGCATCGGCCTCGCCACCGTACGCCGCTTTGCCGAAGAGGGCGCAAAGGTCGTCATCGGCGATCTGGATGACAGCCGCGGCCCGGGAATCGCCGAGGAGGTCGGTGGGTCATACCTGCATACCGATGTGACCAACAAGGAGCAGGTGGATGCGTTGTTCGCGCTCGCCAAGTCGACGTATGGCTCGGTCGACATCGCCTTCAACAACGCAGGCATCTCGCCCCCCGACGACGACTCGATCCTGACGACCGAGCTCGAGGCCTGGCGCAAGGTCCAGGAGGTCAACCTGACAAGCGTCTACCTGTGCTGCAAGGCGGCGCTGCCCTACATGCTCGATCAGAAGAAGGGCTCGATCATCAACACAGCGTCATTTGTTGCCGTCATGGGCGCCGCAACCTCGCAGATCTCCTACTCGGCGTCGAAGGGCGGCGTGCTGTCCATGTCGCGCGAACTTGGGGTTCAATTCGCTCGCGAAGGCGTACGCGTCAATGCCTTGTGCCCCGGACCGGTCAACACGCCGCTGTTGCAGGAACTGTTCGCCAGCGATCCCGAGCGGGCGGCCCGCCGGCTGGTCCACGTTCCCGTCGGGCGATTCGCCGAACCCGAAGAGATGGCCAACGCGGTGCTCTTCCTCGCGTCCGACGAGTCGAGCTTCATCACCGCCTCGACCTTCCTGGTCGACGGCGGCATTTCCGGGGCCTACGTCACTCCACTGTGACCTCCGTTGATTCGAAGGAGGTCGAACTGTGAAACCGCTGATCGGAGTCACGACGTACCGCGAGCAATCGCGGTGGGGCGTATGGGACGAGCAGGCCGACCTGTTGCCGGCCGCTTACGCGCGCTCGATCGAGGCGGCCGGTGGCATCGCCGTCCTGTTGCCTCCGACCGGCGATCCAGCCGGGGACGCGCCGTCTGTGGTTTCACGTCTCGACGGGCTGGTGATCGCCGGTGGCGCTGATGTCGACCCAGGGCGCTACGCCGAGGTCGCCCACGAGCGCACGGCGAACTGGCGCGAGGACCGTGACGCCTGGGAGTTCGCACTGCTCGATGCCGCGGCCGAATCGTCGCTGCCGGTTCTCGGCATCTGTCGAGGTATGCAGGTCATGGCGGTCCACGCGGGCGGGCAACTCGACCAGCACGTTCCCGACACCCTCGGACATGATGGGCACTCACCGGGGGGCGATGTCTATGGCGACGTCGACATTTCCCTCGTCGATGGCACGCACCTGTCGAAGATCCTGGCGACGGGTCCATCGGTGCGTTGTCACCACCACCAATCAGTGGCTTCGCACCCGGGCCTCATCGCATCGGCCCATTCGGCGGACGGCAATCTCGAGGCGATCGAAGACCCGGATCTGCCCTTCTGGCTGGCCGTCCAGTGGCATCCCGAAACTCAGGCGGATGCTGGACTATTCAAGGCCCTTGTCGAGGCCGCATCACGCTGACGGGCTCCGTACGAAGGCCGTTTCGGAGATGATTCCCGCGACAACCTCGAGGGCGCCGAGGGCTGCCGGTTCCTGTGAAGGCACACGGCGGATGTGTCCGGCGTCGAGTTCCGCGCCGACGATGCCGGCGTGATCGACGGGTAGTTCAACGAGCGAGGAATTCCAGCTGGACTTCTCCAGCCGACCTGCGAACTTCCGGGCTCCCCCGACCTCGGTGATGTTGTCTTTTGTTCCGTGTACCAGGCGAACGTAGCCGGCGCCCTTCCTGGGGACGGCGATCGACTCGAACGGCTCTCCGGAGATCGGGTCGGTTGCCTCGAACGCTCCGGCGAGGCAGACGACGGGCACGAACTCGAGCCCGAGGCGTCGGGCGTTGAGCGCAATACTTGCTGCGGCAGTGCCGCCGAGCGACCAGCCGACGATCACCAGCGGATCGTCGCCACCGTTCTCGCGGGCAAATTTCACCGACCGCAGCAGGTCGGCGCGACCGCGGTCTGATCCGGTCGAATCCCAGTCCGGCACGAACACACGTACGCCACGATCGGCCACCGCGGTGGCGAGGGGGGCGAGGACGTTGCGCTCGTTCGGACCACGGCCGTGCCAGATGAGCACTTTGCCCGGAGACCCGGTGCCGTACGTGTCGATGGCGCGCCCCGGGGCGTACTCGAGGGTTTCGGTCATGGGCTGGAGACTACTCAGCGGCCAAAGGCGACGACGATGCGCCCGACTTCAGGTCCGCGTAGCCGGGATAGGCTTGCCCCGATGACGAAATATGCTCTCGCCCTGCTTGGCGCATCGATGACGATTTGCGGCACGGTCTTCGCGTTGCAGGGATTCGGCTATGTCGAGGGAAGCCCGATGACGAACACGAATACGTGGGCGATCCTCGGCCCGATCATCGCCGCAAGCGGTGTTCTGGTGCTGATTGCGGCAGTGCGTCGGCGCTGATCCGGTTCAGGCGCCCAGCACCATCCAGCGATCCCCTCGCTGACGGGCATACAGCGTCACGAGGCGAGCGGCGATGAATCCTCCGTATGCAGCCCACAGCCACGTCATCCCTGCTTCGCGTTGCCAGATGACCAGCACGAGCGGTGTGTATGCGGCAAGGACGATGATGCCCGCT
>JBDSQP010000161.1:0-4074 GCA_039929755.1 Aeromicrobium sp.
GAGGAGGAGCTCTGCGACGGAGTCCCACCGCCACCGCCCGGTCACCGAAATTTGCGGTAGCCCCGCAACTAGTATGGTGTCGAAACTGCAGGCCAGCGAGACTGGCCGACTACGACTCCTGCGCAACGCCCCACGTGTTCACGACGGATACCTCGGAGCCGATCCGGATCTGGGGGACCCGCACCGACATCACCGCGGAGGCGCGCTACGGGTAGCGCCAGTTGCCCGCGCCACACACTGACTAGGAGTATCCGAACGGCCGCCCCACGGGGCGGCCGTTCGTGTATCCCAGATACACGAGCCCGAAAAACCCGATGTTTCGAAGCAAGAAAGACCAGAATCTTGGTAACCCCTCCATCTCGCTCAACAGATAGGGAACTCAATGCGCTCCAAACTGATGAACCTCCTCACCGTGATCGGCGCCGCGACCGTCCTGGTCCTCGCTGCGAACACGGTCGCGCTCGCCACCACAGGTAAAGCTCTCCTCGCCGGCGAGATCAACTACTCCACCAAGCTGACCTCGATCGTCCGCACCACCACGGGCACCGGCCTCCAGATCAAAACCAAATCGACCATCAACGCCCCCTTAGCAGTCAACGGCACCGGCAAGGTCACCAACCTCAACGCCGACAAAGTCGACGGACTCGACTCAAGTGCCCTCGTGAACAGAACCTACTCCTGGACCAAGAACGTGGATTATGGGGCGGCGAGTACGAATTTCACTCTGCCGCTTCCGCCAGGGGACTATGTGGTCGGCTATTCAGCATTCCTCATTCAGGGTGGCGTCGACAACGAAATCGGCAGTTGCGAGATCTCTCGCTTCCGCGGTATCGACAGCGCCTACTTCGCTGAAGACACGCATCTCACCAAGACCGGAGATAACTTCGGATTCAACGGCACCAGCCCGCTCAAGGTCGCGGCTGGGGATTTCGTGAGGTTCAGATGCACAATGCCCCATAATTTCTACACGGTGCCAGCAGAGCCGATCCGGATCTGGGCGACCCGCACCAACATCACCGGCGGAGGCTGACCTGTAACCGGTTTCCCGGACACCGATGCTGAGGCGAGAATCGCCTTGGAGAGGAGTCCGTTATGCCGGCACCGAAGGACCCGGAGTTCCGTCGTCGAGCTGTTGAGCTCGCGCGGTTGCGGGAGAAGCCGATCGCCCAGGTCGCGAAGGATCTCGGGACCGCTAAATCAGGCCTTCGTCGATGGATGGCCCAGGCCGACGTCGATGAGGGCAAGCGTGAAGGGCTCTCGAGTGATGAGAAGTCCGAGCTGGTTCGCCTGCGTCGGGAGAACCGCACTCAGGCGATGGAGATCTTGATCTCGACTTTGTAGTCCTTCAACGCCTGGCGGTAGAAATCGGGAATCAGATGCGCATGCACTTCGATCTGAGTCAGCTCGTAGATCACCCGACGACACCCAACGGGCGATTCGATGGTGCGGTCGACGCAGACACTGATGGCGTGCTCGCGTGTCTCGACGCGGTCCACCACCTCGAGCCCGATCGCACCTTGAGAGGCCGCTCGCCGCTCCTCGTACGCGGCTCTTCGGCACGCTTGAGCTCTGCGACGGAGTCCCACCGCCATCACCATGGGACCCCCCCGGTTTTCGCTGCAATTGCAGTGTTGCCGGGGGCTCTCTTGTTTGTAATTGGGCTCCTGCCTACATTTTGCCCACAACCGAAATCACACAGGTCGGAAAAATGCTTCGCCAGCGGCGTTCAGGGCCTCTCGGACTGTGGCTCGCCCGAGAAACGGCGCGAGACCTCGGAGGAGACGTTGAACTCGTCAACACCCTTGGCCTGACCACCTTTCTGGTGAAGCTGCCCTGTTCGGACTCTCATTAACGCAGCACCCCGTTGACGCCTGGTCGAATACAGGCCAGTCAGGTTGTGATCAGGTCGCGTACTTGAAACTCCTATACATGACCAGCTCCCCTGACGTGACCGCCGTTCGACACCAGATGCTGAACAAAGTGCCCGAAGTGACGGTGTACTTCTGGATCATCAAGATTCTGTGCACCACCGTCGGCGAAAGCTTTGCCGACTACATCAACGAAACTCTAGGTTTTGGCCTCACCAACACGACTGTCGTGTTCTCGGCATGCCTCATTGCTGTGCTTGTCCTGCAGTTCCGGCGGAACCGTTATGTGCCGGGCATCTATTGGCTCGCTGTGGTTCTCATCAGTGTGGTCGGCACACTGCTCACCGACAACCTCACCGATGCGCGCGGCGTCCCGCTCGTAGTCAGCACGCTGGTGTTTGCTGCGCTGCTGGCCGCTGTCTTCGGGATCTGGTACTACCGGGAGCGGACGCTCTCGATTCATACCATCGTCACGACGCCGCGCGAGGCGTTCTACTGGCTCACCGTGCTGGTCACCTTCGCGCTCGGCACCGCTGCCGGAGACTGGACCCTCGAACTGACCGGATGGTCTCCTGGCATCGCGGTCCTGCTTCCCCTGGGCCTGATCGCCGCCGTGCTCGCGGCCTGGAAGTTGGGGGCCGGCCCGGTCCTGTCCTTCTGGTTCGCTTACATCCTCACGCGCCCGCTTGGCGCCAACATCGGCGACTACCTGGCGTCGCCGCACAGCGACGGCGGCCTGGGACTAGGCACATTCGGTACGAGCATCGTGTTCCTCGCCACCATCCTTGCTGTGGTCATCTATCTCACGAAGACGCAAGCGGACCGCACTGAGCTCGTCCACGAACAACACGGCTGATCCACCGTCAGTCCAAACTCGTCACACGCGCCAAAGAAAGTGGTACACCCCATGAACCAGAGTCGAATCACTCGCATCCTCGTCGTGACCGACCATCCAGAGCCGACACCAGAATTGGTTTTGGCGATGAAACGCCGCGCCGATCTGGGTGCGGTCCAGTTCCGCGTCGTCGTGCCCAATCCAGCGCAGGCCGAACTTCACCTACTGCATCCAGAGCGCCACGAAAAGGCGTCGGAGGCCGAGGACGTCCTTCATACTGCGCTCCCCGGGCTCGAGGTCGCCAGCGGCGGAAGGGTCATTGGTTCGGTGTCGGTGCGGCACGACCCGATGGATGCGATTGAAGAGACACTCTTCAGCGAACCGATCGACGAGATCATCCTCTCGGTTGCCGCGCACGGATTTGCAACGCGGCTTCACCAGGACCTGGCACATCGACTCCAACATTTCGGCCTACCGATCACCGTCATATAGAGCGACGACTTCGGCACCTCCCGCCCGGGCTTCCACGAGAATGGCACACAGCCGCCGGCTGGCCCTTCTCCCCAATCTGCCGCGAGGCGCGCGCAGAGCGCGGTGCGTCATTGGGCCGCGATTGGCCCAGTAACGGCGTGACTTCGCGGCGGCAGGCGGGTTGGCGACCACCTCGGCTTGAAGCTCACGCCGCCTTGGCAAGGGCGGCTGAAATAACCTCTGCGATTTGCTGCGGAACCTCGTCCGGCAGCAAGAACACCGAACCGGGAATGGTCACCAGGGTCACGTTGGGGGCGGCCTCGAGTGTTGCCCGCTCGGCGCCGGTCAGGCCGCCGTCGCCCTTCTCGGCGTGGACCACCCACGCCAGGTTGCCCGACGCAACGAGGTCAGCCGCCGGGTCACGATCGGCGGCGATGTAGTCGAGGTACTCGCCGCAGACCGGGACCACCTCGGCAGCCCGATTCCGCTTGAAGTCCTCGATCACTTCCTTCTTGTGCGCCGGATCGGTCTTGGCGGACTTCGCCATGAGCGGCATCATCCGGAGCATCAACGCCATCGGCCATCTGCCGACCTTCTGCGAAGACCGCACGACGGTGCGGAAGAACCGGGCCTCGTCCGCCGTCGTCAGGCTGATCCCGAGCAACACGACGGGCCCGTGGAACTGGCCCGACAGCACCATCTCCAAAGCCACCGTGGCCCCGAGCGAAAAGCCGACGACCACATCGCATCCGTGTGTCTTGGCCAGCTCACCAGCCTGGCGGGCCAGTCCGGGGACGGACACGTCATCAGTCAGCGGTGCGCCGGCATTGCCCGGCACCGTCGTTGCCACCAGGCGGACACCGGACAGCGCCGTTTCAGTCATCACGAGATTAAACGACC
>JBDSQP010000162.1:0-2509 GCA_039929755.1 Aeromicrobium sp.
GTGGATGACTGTCGCGGTGGCGGTCACAACCGCACCGACGAGGCTGGCCGCCAAATGTTCGATGTCGACTCGAGTGCCTACGCTTGTCTGGCCCGCGTTGAGGTCGAGGGCGGCGCAGGTCGCTTCCTCGAGCCAGGCCAGGAGCCGCGGCGTAGCGAGAACGGGCAGATCGCCACTGCCGAGCGCGACGGCGGTGTCGTCAGAGGTGACCGTATGCGTGACCTGCGCTGAGTGAGTCATGGCGGCCACCCTAGTCTTCGCCGGACAATCTAATCGACCAGGGAGAGCGAGAATCCCCAAAGGACGAGGCCCTCTACGGGATGCCAGTCGAGGTCGGGCCTTCGCACGAACCCGAGGGACTCGTACAGGGTGTGCGCCGGCGTCATCTCGGGCAGCGAGCACAGGACGACTTCGGTGAGGCCGTCCCGGCGTGCCCGATCGAGACAAAACTCGACAAGCGCGCGACCCGTACCCCGTCCGCGGGCCGAAGGAGCGACCGCCAGGGTGCGAAATTCGCCCTGACTGTCGCTCACGGCGAGGTCGCGATGGGGCGAACCGATTGGGCACCAGGTCACGCAGCCGAGGAGTTCGTCGTCGTCAACGGCCAGCCACAACTCAGCAGAGGCATCTCGTTCTGCGGTCGCCCGAAGCTCGTCTGCGTAGGCGCCGTCGAATCGCCCGTCGGGCATCGTGAGGTAGTCGTTGTGCCCGTAGCTGTTGACGATCAGCTCGCCGACTTCGTCATACTCCTCGGGGGCAATGCGACGGATCTCCAGAGTCATATGCCGGTCGTCGTGCGGGGATACATGGCGTTGACGTCGGTCATCACATTGACAAGGTAGGGAACCCCCGAGGCGAAAGCACGGTCGATGGCCGGGCCGATCTCCTTGGGGTCAGTAACGGCTTCGCCGCCGCCTCCGAGGGCCGTGACGACCTGGTCGTAGCGAGTCTGGGGCGCAAGGTCGGCGGCCACGTCATAGCCGTACAGGAACTGCATCGGGCCCTTTTCGAGGCCCCACGCCGAGTTGTTTCCGACAATCATGACAACCGGAAGGTTGTGGCGTACGAGGGTGTCCACGTCGATCAGCGACATCCCCGCCGCCCCGTCGCCGTAGAGCAGGACAACCTGGCTGGAAGGTCGGGCGATGCGAGCCGCCATGGCGGCACCCATTCCGGCGCCCAGGCATCCGTATGGTCCGGGATCGAGCCAGCCGCCGGGGCGTTTTGGCTCGACGAATTTGCCCGCAAAGGAGACGAAATCGCCGCCGTCGCCAATAACGACGGAGTCGTCAGCCAAGCGTGGCAGCAGCTCGCCGTATATCCGCGCCGGATGGATCGGATCGGCCGTCGCGGTGAGGAGTTCGTTGTCGCGGGCTGTCGCCGATGTGACGTTGTCCTGCAGGTCGCTCATCCACGGCGACCAGTTGGGACGGGTCGTATGAGCCTGCAGTGCAGAGAGCAGTCCGTCGAAACACTCCGTAAGGTCTCCCGATGCCGAACCCGCGAGTTCCGCGTGAGTGGAGACCTGACCGGGGGAGTCGGCGATGTGGACGGTCGCGGCCTGTGGGGCTCCGTCCTTGCCACCGAAGACGCCGTAGCCGAGACGGAAGTCGAGCGCGGTGCCGACGACGATCGCGAGATCGCATTGGCCGAAGGCTTTCGACCGAGCCTTGGTCACTAGTGAGTCGTGACCGCCGGGAATGATGCCGCGACCCATGCCATTGGAGATGACGGGGACTCCACTCTCTTCGACGAACCGGAGGGCGGCCAACTCAGCGCCATCGGCCCAGACGTCTGTGCCTATGACGAGTACGGGCCGCTCGGCCTTGGCGAGCAACCCGGCTATTGCGCCGAGGGCCTCCGCATCGGGTGTGATCGCGATGCCCGTGTTGCCCTGCGAGGGCTTGTCGACTGTTGTGGACGAGAAGAACTGGTCCATCGGTACGTCCACGAAGGTCGGGCCCCGGTGTGAGGATCCGGCAAGGTTGAACGCCTCATCGACGGTGGGTGCGATGTCTTCGACCTTGCTCGCGGTCGTCGCCGACTTGGAAACTGTCTGGAAGATCGGCGGGTGGTCGAGCTCTTGCAAGCTGCCCATGCCCCAGCGACCGGTAGGCGCGCGGCCGCCGATGACGACCAGAGGCGAACCGCTGAAGTGCGCCTGGGTGATCGGGCTGACGCCGTTGGTGATGCCCGGGCCAGCAGTGAGTACGGCGAGGCCGGGCTTGCGGTTCAGTTTGCCGATTGCCTCGGCCGCGAACACTGCGGACGGTTCGTGGCGTACGTCGATGATGGGCATTGCCGGTTCGGCTTTGACGGCGCCGTCATACATCGGGAAAACGTGGGCGCCGGACAGGGTGAACAGTGTTTCGACGCCGTGCGCACGGGCAACATCGACCGCGTGGACGCCGCCATGGCCCTCTTTCGGGGACTTCGACTCAGTCATGAGCGCAACGCTACTCGATGGGTCGCGCACGGGTTGTGGGCCTGTAGAGCCACGGACTCTCGG
>JBDSQP010000163.1:0-4880 GCA_039929755.1 Aeromicrobium sp.
GACCCCGCGGCCAAGAAGGACTTCCGCCCGAGCCGCGATTCCTGCCATCCGTGCCATGGGGAGACCGTACCGCCCGTATGGGTCCGGCGGCACCTATTGGGAAATCAGCCCCGGAAGTTGGTCCACAAGATTGTCGGCCGTCCTCTCGACCATTGTCAGGACGACCCGAAAGCCGTCGATCCCGGCATACCAGGGATCGGGCACCTCAATATCGCGATCGTTCGCCTGGGGGTCGAAGGCTCGAAACATCTGAAGGCGTTCGAGGTCGTCGACGCTCGGTGACAGCTCGGCCATATCGGCGTAATTGCTTTCGTCCATTGCCAACAGCAAGTCGTTCTCGGCGTACCAGTCGATCGTGAACTTTCGAGCAACGTGGCGCGTGGGGTCATAGCCTGCTTCGCGTAGAACCGTGGCCGCACGTCTATCCATGGGCTCGCCGGTATGCCAACCGCCGGTGCCAGCCGAAACGACCTCAACCCGATCCGACAGACCGGCCTTGGCGATCCGGTCCTCGAGAACAACATGCGCGGTCGGCGAGCGGCAGATGTTGCCGAGGCATACGACTGCGATGCGATAGGTCAACGTAGTGGCGGGTCAGTGCTTGTTGTCGAGGAAGACGCCGAGGACGGTGTTGGCGATCGAGATGACGATTGCACCGAGGATTGCCCAGCCGAAGCCGTCAACGAAGAACGAGACGTCGAGCTTGCCGGTGACCCAATCGGTGAGGAGCAGGAGCAGGGCGTTGATGACCAATAGGGCCAGGCCAAGGGTGATGATGATGAACGGGATCGACAATGTCTTGATCACGGGCGCGACGAACATGTTGATGACCGTGAATACGGCCGCGACGATCGCCAGGGTGAGGAGCTGACCGACGGTTGAGTCGTTGCTTGTGCCGATGCTCATGTGGTTGCCGAGCAGGGCGGCCGCGATCGCGAGCGAGGCAGCGCTGAGGATCCAGGACGGGATAAATCGGGTCATAGCCAAATTGTTGCATCTTCGCCTTTATTGAGGAGGCAGCGTTGTCACGATTTCGCGTCGTGCCGATTGCGCCAGCGCGATGCCGGTGAGCACGAGGATGCCGCCGACGACCTGGACGGGGGTGAGCGATTCCTTGAACCATGCCCAGCCGAGGACAACTGCGATGAGGGGTTCGAGTGTCGCAACGACGGTGACGACCGTGGCCGGGATGTGCCGCAATGCGACGAGCTGGAGGTAGAACGGCGTGACTGTCCCCAGCAGGATCACCCAGCCGATGACCAGGAGTAGCGGGAGCTTGTAGGCGTCCAAGGTCCCGAGCAGGTTGGCATCCTTGTCGAGGTCGGGGGCGTTCCAGATCGGCGCGATCGCGTTCATGACGATGGTCGCGAAGATGAACGCCCACAGGATGACGCGCAGCGGATCGTCGAACCCCACATTGTGTTCGCCGAGCAGGAAGTACGTCGCAAAACTCACGGCCGCGAGCAGGGCCATCACGATTCCGAGCGTGTCGAAGTCGAGCCCTTTCCATACCTGCCCAACGGTCGCGATACCGACAACGGACAGCACGATGGCGGCCCACATACGGTTGCGAACCTGCTCGCCGCGCACGAACCGTACCCACAGGACGACGAGGACGGGAGCGAGATATTCGATCAGCAGCGCTATCCCGAGCGGCAGACGATTGATAGCGATGTTGTACGTGAGTTGCAGGGCCAGAACCCCGACCAAGCCCAGACCCGCGATGAGCAGGAGGCTCGAACCGGTTGGTGGTCGCAGGGCCGAACGTCGCCAGATGAGGGCTCCGAGCGCGAAGGCCATGGTGGCGCCAGTGATGCGCAGAGTCGTGAATGTCTCCGGACTGAGCCCGGTACGCATCGCGACTCGTGAAACAGCTCCGTTGATACCGAACAGCACTGCACCGAGGATCACCAGGCCATATCCGAATCCGATATTGGGTCCGAGGCGCGGGCTGGTGTGAGGCACCCGCTGATTGTGGCAGCAGGCCCGCGCAGGTGGGATATACCCTGCCGGTATGCCCGTACCTCCAACACGATCCGCGCTGGATGGCATCCCGGTTTACAAACCGGGCAAGCCGGCGTCGAGCGACGTGTACAAGTTGTCCAGCAACGAAAACCCCTATGCGCCACTGTCGGGGGTGATCGAGCGCGCGACGACCGAACTCGGCCACATGAACCGCTATCCCGATGCAGGCTGTGTCGCCCTCTACGATGCGCTCGCCGCTCGTCTCGGGCTGACACCGGATCACTTTGCCGCCGGCACAGGCTCCGTCGCCGTCCTGTTTTCGCTGCTCAACGCGACGTGCTCCGATGGCGACGAGGTCGTCTATGCCTGGCGCTCATTCGAGGCCTATCCGATTGCGGTTGAGTTGACCGGTGCCCGGTCTGTCAGGGTCCCGCTTGCCGCCGATGCGACACATGACCTTGATGCGATGGCAGCGGCGATAACCGAACGCACCAAGGTCGTTCTCGTATGTTCGCCGAACAACCCGACTGGTCCCATCGTGAAGGCCGAGGCGCTGGACGTGTTCCTGGCCAAAGTCCCCGCCGATGTGGTCGTTGTCGTCGATGAGGCCTACGTGGAGTTCGTCCGCGATCCTGAAGCAGTCAAGGGCCTGGACGTGCTCGCCGCGCACGGCAATGTCGTCGTGCTCCGAACGTTCTCCAAGGCGTACGGCCTGGCCGGCCTGCGCGTCGGCTACGCGATCGCCAAGCCGGCCCTTGCCGAGGCGATCCGCAAGGCGACGGCACCATTCAGTGTTTCCGACCTGGCCCAGGCCGCCGCCGTCGCTTCGCTCGAGTCGTACGACGAACTCGCCAAACGAGTCGGAGCACTCGTGATCGAGCGGGAAGCGATGGTCAAGGAGTTGCGCGCCCAGGGGTGGGAGGTCCCCGATGCACAGGGCAACTTTGTGTGGCTGCCGCTGGGCGATGCGGCCCTCGACTTCGCGGCGACGTGCGATCCCATCTCGGTTCGACCGTTTGTCGGCGATGGTGTGCGGATCAGTGTTGGCGACGCGGCGATCAATTCGGAGTTCCTGGCCGCGGCCGCCGCCTGGCAGGCCAGGTTCAAGACTCCGCTCATCTAGACTCCGCTCATCTAGTACAAACGTACAGTTTTGGGTTATCGTCGGCGCATGAGGATTCGGATCGTCTCGCTGTTGGTGATTTTGGGGGCCGCGCTCGCGACTGCTCCGGCGCATGCGGACCCGATCAGTGGCCAGGGTCTGACCGTCACCGCAACCAATGTCATCGACACCCGGCAGACCGAGTACACGGTCACTACCAGTGCGCTCGAGAAGCCGGTCCATATCCGGGTCGTCATGCCCACGGGCTACGACCCGTCCTCGGCCCGCCGCTATCCCGTGCTGTACCTCTATCACGGAACTTCGGGCCGGCCCTCGGACTGGATCAACGCCGGAGACGCTCTCAACTCGACGGCGGGTCGGGACGTCATACTCGTGCTTCCAGAAGCCGGGTATGACGGCGACGGCGGCGGTTGGTTCGTCAACTGGTGGAACAAGGGTGCCGGTGGCAAACCAATGTGGGAGACCTTCGAGGTCGGCCAGGTCATCCCATGGATCGACGCCAACTTTCCGACCATCCCCGACCGCGACCACCGGGCGATTGCCGGGTTGTCGCAGGGCGGTTTCGGGGCAATGCACGCCGCCGCCCGCCACCCGGACATGTTCACCTCGGTCGCCACGTTCTCCGGTGCCCCCGAGATCTATCGCAATCCGGCCGTACGTGCAGGCGCCGACGCAATCATCGAGGCGGTCACCGTCGGCCTCGACAACAAGCCGGCCTTTTCGGTCCTGGGCGATCCGGTCACGAACGGCGTGCACTGGCAGGGCCACGATCCGGGGACTTTGGTCACGAATCTTGCGGACATGGACATCGCCATGTGGGTCGCCGACGGCGTCCCCGGCACTCGCGACATACCGGCGAATGAGTACTCGGTGTCGGCCAACCTCATCGAGGGCGGGGTATCCCTGTCGAGTCATGCCTTCCATCAGCATCTCGCGCAGGCGAAGATTCCTCACTTCTTCAAGGACTACGTATTCGGGACACACAACTTCCCCTACTGGGCGCAGGATCTGCGCGAGTACCTCCCCGGGCTCATGACCCGGTTTGCTCATCCTTCGACTCCTGGCGTCGTCAGCTATCGGTCGATCGAGAAGACGTTCAGCCAGTGGGGCTGGGATGTGAGCGTCTCGCGGCAGAAGGCCGAGGCGATGACCGAACTCAAAGCGGCCGGCCAGAACGGCTTCCAGTTGCGCGGAGCGAATGCGGCAATAGTGACCACGCCAGCGTTCTATCCTCCCAACACCGACCGAACCGTGAAGGTGTCATCTGGTGGCAAAACCACCACGTCGATCATCAAAACCGACGGGGACGGCCGATTGACCGCAAGTATTTTTCTCGGAAATCGCGGACTGGTCACGACTTCGATCGTGTCAATCATTCCTTGACGGATGTTTTGGATCGCGCCGGAATTCGCTCCTATATATAGCTCGTCATTACTAGGATTTCCTAGTACCAAAGCTAGGAAATCCTAGTACCGATAGGCCTTGTCGATTGGGAAAAAAGGCGCCCAAGCGTTACCTTGGTAACACCTGTGACAGCCGTCACAAATGTGGTTGAGTTTGTCTCGCAACACCTCCGCGAACACACAATTCCGCAGCTTCGACACCGGATCGGTTACCCCCGAATTCGGCTGATTGAGGGAGTACGCATGAGCGCACCCATACCCGATCCCCTTGACCCCCTCGGCGGTGGCGATACGTTCGTCCAGTTGTTGACGCCCGAAGGTGAGCGCGTCACACATCCGGAGTTTTCGTACGACGGCGACGACGACAGCATCCGCGATCTGTACCGCGA
>JBDSQP010000164.1:0-10573 GCA_039929755.1 Aeromicrobium sp.
GAACGCGTGACCTTGGCGGGATCGATGATGCCCGCCGCGATCATGTCAACGTATTCACCAGTTGCGGCGTTGAGGCCCCAACCGACATCGAGTCCGGCGACCTTTTCGGCGACAACTCCGCCTTCGAGCCCGGCGTTGATTGCGATCTGCTTGAGCGGAGCCGAGATGGCCGAGCGCACAATGGCAGCACCGGTTGCTTCGTCACCGTCGAGGTCGAGCTTTTCGAATGCAACAGCGGCAGCCTGCACGAGTGCGACGCCACCACCGGCGACGATGCCCTCTTCGACGGCAGCCTTTGCATTGCGAACCGCGTCTTCGATGCGGTGCTTGCGTTCCTTGAGCTCGACTTCAGTCGCGGCACCAACCTTGACGACGGCGACGCCGCCGGCCAGCTTGGCGAGACGTTCCTGGAGCTTCTCACGGTCGTAGTCCGAGTCGCTGTTCTCGATTTCGGCACGGATCTGGTTGACGCGACCGGCGATCTGCTCGGCGTCGCCGGCACCTTCGACGATGGTCGTCTCATCCTTGGTGACGACAACCTTGCGGGCCGTACCAAGAAGGGTCAGATCGGCGTTTTCGAGTTTCAGACCGACTTCCTCGCTGATGACCTCTCCACCCGTGAGGATGGCGATGTCGGCGAGCATGGCCTTGCGACGGTCGCCGAAGCCCGGAGCCTTGACAGCAACCGACTTGAACGTGCCGCGGACCTTGTTGACGACGAGAGTGGCGAGCGCTTCGCCTTCGACGTCTTCGGCGATGATGGCGAGCGGCTTGCCCGACTGCATAACCTTTTCGAGGACGGGAACGAGATCCTTGACGTTCGTGATCTTCGAGTTGACGATCAGAATGTAGGGATCTTCGAGGACGGTCTCCATACGCTCAGGATCGGTCCAGAAGTACGGCGAGATGTAACCCTTGTCGAAGCGCATGCCCTCGGTGAGCTCGAGCTCGAGTCCGAAGGTGTTGGACTCTTCGACAGTGATGACGCCTTCCTTGCCGACCTTGTCCATCGCTTCGGCGATGATCTCGCCGACGATGGGATCAGCAGCGGAGATCGAAGCCGTGGAAGCAATCTGTTCCTTGGTCTCGACATCCTTGGCCGTGGCGAGCAGCTGAGCGCTGATGGCCTCGACTGCGGCTTCGATGCCCTTTTTGAGCGACATCGGGTTGGCGCCGGCTGCCACATTGCGGAGGCCTTCGCGAACGAGTGCCTGGGCGAGGACAGTGGCCGTCGTCGTGCCGTCACCGGCGACGTCGTCGGTCTTCTTGGCGACTTCCTTGACCAGTTCGGCGCCGATGCGCTCGTACGGGTCTTCGAGTTCGATTTCCTTGGCGATACTGACGCCGTCATTGGTGATAGTGGGGGCTCCCCACTTCTTCTCCAAGACAACGTTGCGACCCTTGGGTCCGAGGGTGACCTTGACGGCGTCGGCGAGCTGGTTCATGCCCCGCTCGAGGCCGCGACGGGCTTCCTCATTGAAAGCAATAAGTTTTGCCATTTGTGGGTTTCTCCGCATTCGCGTCGAAGGTGTGGAGATCAGGCGATGCCCGCGACGGACGGCTGCTGCTGTCGGCGAACCCTTCTCGCTTCGGCGCACAACCTCATCGGTCTGATCAAGTGTTTTCAGACGTACTGTCTAGCACTCTCATCATACGAGTGCTAACCAATTCTTAGCACTCGGGGTGTCCGAGTGCAAATGTCCGCTTCGAGTCAGCGTGCGGTACGCGACACGATTTTCGGGACGCCGTTGCTGTCAGCGGTCAACGTATAGACGGCGCGGGTGCTCGTCACCTTGACGCGCGACGAAGAGAGGGCGATGTCCTGCTCGATGCGTTCGCCGCTCTTGAGGTGAATCGACTTCACCACGTTGTATGAGGTGTTGGCCGTTCCGACGATGCCGCTGGCTGTCGCGAACCAGACTCGGCCGGAACTGTCCGGCTGGAGACCCACGACACTGTCCGAGGCCGTGACCGTCCTAGTGAGGTCGGCCGATTCGGAGAGGCCAAAGGACCACTTGCCACTGGGCAACTGCGAGTGGCTGAGGCGCCACAGGACCCGGTCGCCGTTGACGAGCACGAGCCAGCCGTGTTGATCGAGATAGGCCGGGATGGTCGCCGAGGACGAGTAGCGGTAGAGAGCCCGCGCAGTGAGGCGCTGCTTGCCGGTCTTGTCGAAGAGGACAACCTCGGGAGTGCGGCCGAGCGATCGCGAACAGATCGCGACCGGCATCTTGTCCTTGCCCACAAGAATGTTGGAACACGGCGAGCCGCTGTGCGAGACATTGGCACGGACCTGCGGATCGACCGAGGTACTCGAGGTCGCCGTGGCATAGGAATTGGTGGTCGTCGCGGCTTCGGTCGCTGTGGCGCCGAGGAACAGGAACAGACCAGTGGTCAGAAACATACTGATGGTACGCATATTGCGAGTTTATCTTTCAACAAAAGCACTGCGCAAACGATTGTTAGCAACGTCTCACCGGGTCGAAATGGGACGATTCAGACCGAGAACAGCAGGAACAAACCGGTGAACGTGTAGGCCACCATCAACAAGAGCATTGCAAGCTGCCCACTGAGTCGGTGAGCCCTCGGCAGAACGACGAGGGCCTGGTCATGAGCACCGATGACAGCCATGACGTGGCCGGCAACGACGAACCCCACCTTGACGGCAGCCAGCACCGATGGGTGCTGGGACAGCCACAAATCTGGCGTGAAATCGCCAAACGGTTGCCAGCCTTTGCCCAGCGGATCGCCCAGGGCGATGACGGTCGCCTGGCCCTTTTCGATCAGGAACGTCAGGTAGTGGGCGAAGATGTAACCCACCACGATCGGTGCGAGCGAGTGCGCCATCTTGCCAGGCAGAGCATTCCTCTCAGCCGCCGGCAATCCGCCGGTCGCCCGAGAAGCCAACCAGAACAGGGTCGCCACGACCACCACGAATGCCAATAGCGTCAATGAGTGTTGGACCCCGGTCAGCGTCTTCGATTGCCAGTATGAAGATGCCGAGAAACTGTCATACGCGGTCGAACCCAGGAGGGTTGCCAGGACGGCGATGAGGCCGCGATCGATCGGGATCGAGGGAAGCGATCGCAGCGGATTGTGCAGGCGCCGTCGTCCAGCCTGAACGAATGGCGAGAGCCGAGCGACGATGGCACTGTAGACGTCGAAAGGGTCGGCACGGTCGAACCAACGCGGACCGAATGCAACACCGCCGACAATCATGGCGACGACGTATATAGCGATCCACGTTCGCACAGCGGGGATCGAACCCGGATCGGGCGAGGCCAGCTCTTGCCAGACGAAGGCAAACAACCCGAGCGCGGCGGGCCAATAGCCCAGATGGGTCGGATACGTCCTGAACCCTTCGGGTTTACCCAAAGCCGAGCCGACGAAAGCCTGAATCGAGCGCCATGGTGAGAGGTCACGCCAGACGTGGCCGAACAACAAGGCAAGCGGGACAAGCCCGACCCACATGAGCACATAGAACGCCCCGAGGGCTCCATTCTCGTCCGTCTCCGGGCCCGCATACAGTGCGACAAGTACGTAGGCGACCACAACAATGCCGAGCGCGGCGACCCGGGGGCGCCGCGGCGGTTCCTCGGTCGCCGGAACAGCCTCATCGGCGAAGCGTGGCTCCTTCCAGGCGAGGGCCAGAACCGCAAAGGAGATGGTCAGCGCCCATGAGGCCCCGACCATTGCGTACAGGAATGGAATCGGCAGGTCGGTCGCTCCGCCGAGGCCGTGGGCCTGGAGCATGCCGTGCCCCTCGACGAGAACCACTAGCGTACGACGAGCTGAACTATGGTCACGTCGAGAGTGTGTGACTCGACCGCAACCTGACCTGGCGTATCGATCGAAAACGTAAACGTCTTGTCCTTGGCACCGGCCGGGACCTTGAATTCGTGCTCGGGCTCGGAATGCACGTGAACTTCGTCATCGCGGTCGCTCGTGACGTGGAGAGTGATCGGGTGGCCAACCTTGGCTTCGACTCGCTTGCCCTGAGGCGTGGCCTTGCCGTCCTTGATAACGATGCGGACCGAGGTTTCGGGTTTGTCACTCACTTTCTCGGTCGAACCACAGCCGACCACCACCAGAGGAAGGACGAAGGCTAGGGCGACCCTCTTCATTCTTCATCCTTCTCGAACGCGCGCTCGATCAAATCGCGCTCCTCCTTTTCGTCGCGACGGTCCTTGCGGGCGATGTAGAGGACGACCCCCACCACAACGATCGCCGGCACAATAGCCGGGATGGCCATCAACGCCGCGTGGTGGGCGAGGAGGTGCTCGCCGGCCGGGGTCATACCGGAATCGCGGCCTTGTCCCGCTTTTCGGCTTCCGCGATCTTGCTCGAAAGCCGGGCGGTGGTCACCGACGTGCCCATGATCACGCCGATGCTACAAAGGAGCACGATCAAGTTGGCGATGCCCCAGATCAACGGGGACGTTCCGGACTTGCGCTCGCGCTGAAGGATGTCGATTTCAGGCACGAATTTGCGGGTGAAGTTTGCAGATGCCGGGACTTCCTTGGCCTTGAGGGGTCCATCGGCAGGCAGGAAGATCGGTACGGCGGCAAGCGTCCGGCCATCCTGCAAACGCAGCAAGGTCTTCCACGAACCGCCAACTGGTACGGCCTTGGTGGACTGCCAAGTGTTGTCTCCTGTGCGCTTGAGTCGGTCGGTGACAACGCCTTCGCCGCCACCCTGCCAAGCCGTGATCTGAACCCAGGTCGGATGCTTGCCGACAAGATCGGCAGGTTGCACCGTCACGGTGGCGGTGACCTGCTGTTGCCCCTCGACCGTCGTTGTGTCGAGGGCCATCGTGGCGCTCGCGTTCTTGGGGACGGTCGCATACAAACCGTTCGCGGTCGCCGCCGCAGCGATGAGGACAGCCCCGACCATGATGGCGCGGCAGGTGTCGCGCGACGGCAGATTGCCCTTGAGGCCCAACGCAAAAAGCGCGCCACATACGCCAGAGGCAATCGCGACAGGGACGGTCATCAGCAATCCCTCGAGCCACATGCCCGACTCCCATGGGAACTGGAACACCAGACCGACCCAGGCCAGCTCGATGACCGAACCGATCGTGCCAATCAAAAGGCCGCCGACTGCTCCGAAGGCGAGCGGCTTGTCCTTGAGCGACGTCAAGCCGAGGAGTTCGATCAGGATCGCGCTCCCCAGGTAGAGCGGGAAGACATGGTGAGCCTCGCCCATGACGTCGGTCACGACAAAGGAGACGATCCCCCGGATGAGGAGGAAGAAGACTGCTGCACCGATGGCTGCACCACGGCCGACGAATAGCCTGGCTGCCACCAACGAGAGGGCACCCGCCAGCGCGATCAGCATCGGCTGGAACACCATACGGAACTGCGCGACACCGAAATCGAACTCAGCCTGGAAGACCGAGAGGCCGATGATGAGCGCCCCGAAAATGATCGAGTAGGTGATGGTGCGGAGCCACTCGGGCGAGGTCGTGCCGGCCTTGTTGCGGCCGTATTCGCCCTCACGATGGAGCAGGATGATGCCTCCGGTAGCCAGACCGGCACCGCCGATAAGCATGAGGTGAGTCGGACCCCACAGGGTCACATCCTGACCGAACATCCGGTGCCAGACGTCGTCCAACGGGAATCCGATGAGGGCATACAGACCGCACGAGGCGATCATGAGACCGCTCACGGGGGCATACCAATTGCGTGTGATGCGCACTGAGGCGATTCCGGGCTTTTCGCCATCGCGTGGATAGACCACGGCCGACATACCGGCCACGAACAGGGCGAACAATCCATAGAGAATGAGGTAGTGAGCCGGGTTCGCGAGTGGCCCGGCATCTCGACCCTGACCGGCATGCAGGCTGACGTCCCAGAGGAATCCCAGCAGGGCGACGATGAGCGAACTGCCGACGAAGACCGCCGGGATAGCCACCCAGCCCGGTGCTCCAGATACGGCTCCCAGGTTCTCACCGAGATTGTGGAACCATTCGATTCGGTGCGTGCGGTGCTGCCAGGCAATGACGAGGAGCACGGCGGTGACGACTGCGGCACCGATCGAAAGTCCGATGACCTGATCGAGGGCTGCGCCACCAACGGGCGCATTTTCGGTGGCAAGGGCAAGAATTGACATACCGAGAGCATGGCGGCTGCCATGTGTCATTGCAAGTGATACATAGCAAACGCGACGTAGATCACGGCGGCCCATCGGGCCTCGTACATGGCAAGACCCCGACCTCTCTCATCGAGAGTCCGGGGCCTTGCCGAAGAATGAATCAGCCGGTGATGACGTCCTGAGCTTCGCGGCCCTTGGGGCCATCGATGACCTCGAACTCAACGCTCTGTCCGTCATCGAGGGTCTTATAACCGTCTGTCTTGATCTTGGACCAATGGACGAAGACGTCTTCTTCACCTTCGACAGCGATGAAGCCGTAACCTTTGTCCGCGTTGAACCACTTGACGGTGCCCTGCACCATGTCGAACTCCCGGTTATTCGTGAGGAAGCCCACTTGCCCGGGCTTCCATTGTTGACTCGACCTTATATGACGAGCGGATGCCGTTGCTAACCCCCGGCGACGGCCGGGATGATCGAGATCTGGGTGCCCGCGGGGGTCGGAGTGTTGAGTCCTGAAGCGAACCGCACATCCTCTTCAGCGACGTAGATGTTCACGAATCGACGCAATGCGCCCTGTTCATCGACGACGCGAGATTTTATGCCCGGGTGGTTCGACTCGAGCGAGTCGAGGACCTCGGTCAATGTGGTGCCCTCGACCGTCACCACCGACTGATCGTCGGTGTAGGTGCGGAGGATGGTGGGGATACGGACGCTGACGCTCACAGTAGTTCCTTAATCGATTCTGTCTTTACGCGATTCCGGCTTCGGCCACTGAGGGAAACGCGGCAACAAAAGCATCGTAGGTGGGTGGGATGTTGGCGGTCGGCCCGACGCGACCCGAGATGGCGTCGAGTGTCTTGAGGCCGTCACCGGTGTTGAAGATGACCGTCTCGGCTTCGGGATCGAGCTGACCCGTCGCGAGGAGTTTGCGGAGGTTGGCGACTGTGACGCCGCCGGCAGTCTCGGCGAATATGCCTTCGGTCCTGGCGAGCAACTGGATGCCATCGCGGACTTCGTCGTCGCTGACGTGCTCAACGGCGCCGCCGGTGCGGCGGCAGGTGTCCAGAACATAGGGGCCATCGGCCGGGTTGCCGATTGCAAGTGACTTGGCGATCGTGTCGGGCTTGACCGGCCGTACGTTGTCCCAACCCTCGCGGAAGGCTTCGGCGACCGGCGAGCAACCAGTTGCCTGGGCACCGAAGATCTTGTAGGGGGCTTCGTCGACGAGGCCGAGCTTGATGAGTTCACCGAAGCCCTTGTCGACCTTGGTGAGCTGCGAACCCGAAGCGACCGGGATGACAACCTGTTCCGGAATGCGCCAACCGAGTTGCTCGGCCGTTTCATATGCAAGCGTCTTGGAGCCCTCGGCGTAGTAAGGACGGACGTTGACGTTGACGAACGCCCAGTCTTCCTGTTCGCCGGCGATCTCACTGGCAAGTTTGTTGACGTCGTCGTAGTTGCCCTGGACGGCGACAAGCGTGCCGCCGTAGACGGCAGTCGTGATGATCTTGGCAGGCTCGAGGTCTTCGGGGATGAAGACAACGCTGCGGATGCCGGCGCGGGCCGCGGCGGCCGCGACCGCGTTGGCCAGGTTGCCGGTCGAGGGGCAGGCCAGGACGGTGAAGCCGAGCTCACGCGCGGCGGCCAAGGCAACGGCGACGACGCGGTCCTTGAAGGAGTGAGTCGGGTTGCCGGTGTCGTCCTTGACCCACAGGGACTTCATACCGAGTTCTTTGGCCAGGTTGTCGGCCTTGACCAGCCGGGTGAATCCGGGGTCGGTGTTGGGGATGTTGGCAACGTCAGCTGCGACGGGCAAAAGGGGTTGATAGCGCCAGATGCTCTTGGGTCCGGCTTCGATCTGTTCGCGGGTGATGGCCGGAAAGTCATAGGCGACTTCAAGCGGGCCGAAGCACTCGTTACAGGCGTAGAAAGGGCCGAGCGCCTGTTGCGCGCCACAGGCCCGACAGACGAGTTCGCGGGCATTGCCGAAAGCGCCTTCGCGCGGTGCGGGCTTCTTGGACCTGCGCTGGGTGCTGAATTCAGTACTCGTACTCATGGAGCCTCCTGGTCATCTTTCCCAGATCGACCATCGTCTGGGACGGAATTAGCACCTGGCTTCGGAGAAATGATTCCGAACTGGTTGCTGGGGCTTCAGCGGGCCGTATCCCTCTGCCCCTCATGATGAGTTGGCTCAAGAATACGGTGGCGTCTCACGATGTGTCTAATCTGTCCGCATCATGGACCGAGTCCGTCCGGCATACGGTCACACCCAGAGGCTAACTTCTGAACATGACCGAATTCATCGAGCGTCCACCCGAGCCCGCCATGACGCTGAGTGCTCCGGCTGACCTTCTGGCCGGCTACCTCGATTTCTATCGTGACGCCGTGGTTCGGAAGCTGGAGGGACTTTCCGATGACGAGTTACGCAACAGCCGCATGCCTTCGGGTTGGGCACCGCTCGCGATGCTCAAGCATTTGGCACATGTTGAGCGGCGATGGCTCCAATGGGGATTCATCGGGGAAGATATCGAGCAGCCTTGGGGCGACCGTGAAGTTCCTGGCGGCCCGTGGCACGTCGGCCCCGACGAGTCGTTTGGCGACGTCAAATCGTTCTTCCTCGCCCAATGCGCGCGATCCCGCGACATCATGTCTGCAGCCGCCCTCGACGACCGCGCGGCAACGCTCGGCGGCCAAGTTCTGGCCGAGCAGGACCGCCCGACACTGATCTGGATCCTGTTCCATCTGTTGCAGGAGTACGCGCGGCACACCGGTCATCTCGACATCGCACGCGAACTGGCCGACGGCGTCATCGGCGAGTAGTGCGCCGCGAAAGCCTCGTTGTCGGCGGCGGGTAGCCACCGTCCTCGAGATTGGCAAGGCGCTCGAACGGGTTGTATGAGGAGAAGTCGCCGGCGACAAGGAACGAAAAGGCCATAGTCAGGCCCGCCAACGGAACCATCACAACACCCAGGCACCAGGCATATTGCGTGCAGTGTCGATCCTCGTGCCGCATCATCGCGGGCCGCTCGTCCATCCAGTTCTGGTCATGAGTCGTCAGGATGACGTTGCCGACAGCGAAGGCCCCGCCAATCGGAAACCCCCAGCGGTAGCCAGGGGCATGGAACGTTCCGCGCGGCCCGCGGCCGATCGATGCGCCGCCTATCCACGCCATGAACAGACCAAGCGGGGTACTCAGGTTGAGCCAGTTGACGACCACGCGTGCGCGGGTCCACGGAGTATGCGCGTCAGAGCTCATCGGCAAGGTCACCGAGCCAGGTGGCTACCGCATCGGGGCCGTCGAGGACGACATCAGCCATCGCCACCAGCGCATCCTGCTCCGCCGAGGCCGAGCACAGAAGGAGGCCAGTGATGCCCGTCGCGCGCAATTGTCCGACCGCCTCGAATGCGGGTATGTCTCCGAGGTCATCGCCACCGAAGATCACATGGCGGGCACCGGTCTCCTCGACATACGCGCGTAGGACGTCGCCCTTGTCGACAACGGCTGTACGGAGCTCAATGACCTTGCGTCCCGGTTCGACATCCAGCCCGTGCTGGGCGGCAAGCTTGGCGAGTTCGGGTGCAATGCGGTCAAAGATCGCCGGATCGAGTCCGCGTGTATGAAGGGCGATGGCGAGGCCCTTGTCTTCAACCCGGACGCCCTCGGCGTCATGATCCAGCAGCCATTGTGGCAACAAGGCTTCGACGGCTGCGATGGCCCGGGCACGCGGTGGGACAACGAACTCTCCGGTTGCCGCGTCCCAGCGCTCGAGACCGTACTGACCGAAAATCACGAGCCGCTCGAGACCGGCGACGCCGGCGAATCCGCCGAGCTCGAGGGCTTGCCGGACCGGACGACCGGTGATGATCGCGAGGTGGCCGAGTTTCGAACCAAGACGCGAAAGCGCGACCACTGAATGCTCGTGGGCGAACGCTTCGGCCGGATCCTGGACGATGTGCGCGAGGGTGCCGTCGAAGTCGAGGGCAAGAAGAGTGGCTCCCGGATCGGCGAGGACCGCGTCACGGGCGGCGGACGTCTGGGGCATACCAACGATTATTGCGGGCCGGACAATATGAGCGTCAGACGCCCGGCTCGCATGGGTGACACCATCGGCTTGACGCGGCCGAAGTCGAGGTCTTTGGCAAGTGTCTCGGCCTGGGCCTGGAAGCCCGGCGGGTAGTAGACGGTCGTTTCGGGAACCGAGCCGCGCCAATTTCCGGTGGCACTCACCTTCCAGCCCGCGGCAGTGACTTTGGCGGCCACCTGTCTTGCGAGACCCGGCGTGGTGGTGTTGTTGAAGACCGCCACGGGGATGTCCCGCTTCACCGGAGGAGGCGTCGTTGTAGTGGTGGTCGGCGCAGGTGTCGTCGGGGCTGTTGTCGTGGGGGCCGAAGTCTTGGCTGTCGCGGTCGGCTTGGCCACCGGCTTGGTGTCGTCGCCGCCAATCAGCAGGACCACATAGAAAACCGCAGCAGCGAGACA
>JBDSQP010000165.1:0-1531 GCA_039929755.1 Aeromicrobium sp.
GCATGGCTCCGGAAACGACCGCTGTCGGCAACCATCCGCCTGCCTCCCAGGCATAGCCGAGGTGGCGCGACTGTCCGACGCCGCGCGGAGACAACTCGTCATAGTTGTCGGCGCCAAAGGATGCCTGACCGTGGCGAACCAGATACAGAGCACCCATCAGAGTCGCACGCCCATCAGTACAGCCCTCATCAGTCCCGCAGGGCCATCTGGCCCGAAACCTTCGCCATCATCCGATAGTAGACAGGGCGCGCGAAGCGCTTGGCGGCGTACGCCATTCGACCGTTGCGATCGGTGAGGATGATGTGCTTGTTCCGCTCGACCCCCTTGATGACGACTGCGGCGATCTCGTCGGCCGTGACCTTGGCCTTTTCGATGAGCATGGCGGCCGACTTCTGGGCGGCTTCGTCCTTGCCGCGGAGGGAGTCGGTGAGATTGGTCTTGAAGAACGTCGGGCAGATGACGGAGACATTGACGCCGAAGGGCTTTAGTTCATGGAACAACGTTTCGCTGAGGGCGACGACGCCGGCTTTGACCGCGTTGTATTCACTCATGCGCGGCGGATGAATGAGGCCCGCAGCGGAGGCAGTGTTGACGATGTGTCCGCTCTTCTGGGCCTTGAGCATTGGCGTGAAGGTCCGGCAACCGCGGGCGACGCCCAGCAAATTGATGTCGACGATCCACTGCCACTGGTCCATTTCGGACAACTCGATACGGCCGCCGGCGGCGACGCCGGCATTGTTGAACAGATAGTCCAGGCCGTCCCAGGTTTCGACGACCCAGTCCCGGGCCTTCGCCCAATCGACATCCTTCGTGACGTCGAGCTTGAGGTACGACACCTGATCGAGTCCGCGCAACGAATCGGGGCCAAGCCCGTCGGCGCCGATGTCGTGGACGTCGGTGCCGAGTACACGACAGCCCCGTTCGACGAATTGCTTGACGAGCGCGAGGCCCAGTCCGGACGCGGCGCCGGTGATGAGGACCCGGGAGCCCGGTGCGATATTCATCGCCCAGATACTACCGGTATCTGAAACTTGGGGGCCACTCAGCACAGAAGTGGCCCCGACCCGGAGGAGTCGGAGCCACCACTGTGGAGAGGGTCGTACTACTTCGTCGGCGGGGAAAGGACCGTGTCGATGAGGTAGACCGTTGCGTTGGCGGTCTTGACTCCACCACAGATGACCTTGGCTCCGCCGTCTCCGACGCTGATGTCGTCGCCCGAGCCCGTGACGGTCAGTTCGCCACCGTTGACCGTCTTGAACGTTCCATCGATGTCCTTCGGCAGGATCTTGCCGGGGATCACGTGGTAGGTCAGGATGCTCGACAGTGTGTCCGCACCGGCAGGTGTGCCGAGGGTCTTGACCGTCTCGGCGGGCAGCTTGGCGAACGCCGAGTCGACCGGGGCGAAGACGGTGAAGTCGGCGCCGTTCAGGGTGTCAACCAGGTTGACGTCCTTGTTGAGCTTGCCACTGACAGCAGCGACGAGCGTCTTGAGGAGCGGGTTGTTGCTGGCAGCGGTGGCCACCGGGTCGAC
>JBDSQP010000166.1:0-6565 GCA_039929755.1 Aeromicrobium sp.
AAGGTGCGAACGGGTAAAACGTGCCGCGCTTATAGAGGTAGACGATCGCAAACGGCTTCTTGTCAGCCGTCAGGAAGTTGACTGTCGAGCAAAGAAGGGTCGAACCGAAACCGGCATCGGTCAGCGAGGCATTGACCGCATGGAGGTCAGTGACCAGCCCGGACACGTCATCGGTTTGGTGCGACAGCGTGAGCCAGCGATAGCCGAACCGGTCGTCGACCTTTGCCGCCGTCGGTCCCCCACCGGCTTTCAGCAAAGCCTCGGCGTCGTTTTCCGTGGACTGGAACGCGGCGCCCTCGGCGGGGCGATAACAGACTGCGCCTGAACCGGCGAAGGAGAAGCCAGCGGCCTGCAGGGTCAGCGACGCCTGAGGTACGGCAAACAGCACGTCGAGATTGGCGGGCGGGGGCTTGCTGCGGCCGAGAATCGAGTCGAGAAAGCCCATGTCAGATTTGCTCGGACAGTTCGGCCGAGACCTTGGCAAGCTGGTCGAGGCGCTGCTCGAGGGACGGGTGCGTCGACATCAGTGCCCCCAGGGACTCGCGGTTTATCGCTGGGGCGAAGAAGAAGGCGTTCAGACCCTCGGCCTCACGCAGGTCCCGATTGGGTATACGTGCCATGTCGCCGGAGATCTTGACCAATGCCGACGAGAGCTTTGACGGCTTGCCGGTGAGATAGGCGCCGCCTCGGTCAGCACTGAGTTCGCGGTAGCGCGACAACGATCGGGTCAGCAGGAAGCTGACGGCGTAGACAACCATGCTCACGAGCCACACGGCCACAAACGGAAGTCCACCGTTCTTGCTGCGGCTACCGCCACCGACATACATGCCTATTCGGGTCAGGTAGCCAGCCAGCAATCCGAGCGAGGACGCCACCGTCATCACCGCAACGTCACGGTTGGCGACATGGGACAACTCGTGCGAAAGCACGCCCTCCAACTCCTCGGCGTCCAGTCGCTGCATGATGCCGGTCGTGACACAGACGACAGCATGCCTGGGAGTGCGGCCGGTGGCGAAAGCGTTGGGCATGTCGGTGACGGCGACCGCGACGCGAGGCTTGGGCATGTCCGCGAGCGAACACAGTCGGTCGATCATGCCGTGGAGCTCCGGCGCCTGCTCCGGGGTTACTTCCCGGCCGCCGATGGACTTGAGCGCCAGGGTGTCGGAGAAGTACCACTGTCCCCACGCCATGCCAATCACAATGAGGGCACCGAGTGCAAGGCTTCCGGTCGAAGCGATGAGAAACGCGCCGAAGGCGACGTAAAGGGCACCGAGTCCGAAACCGACCCCGGTCATTCGGGCGGTCAGACCTCGGTCACTCCTGAACCGAGTCTTGGCCATGGCCGTCCCCCGTTGCGGTGCCGGACTTGAGGGCTTCGAGCTGCCCATCGACGCTCTCGAGATCGGCCCGATCGACGGTGCCGCTCAGTTGGTCGAATTGCTGATCAAAAGTTGTCGTCGAATGCGCGTCGCCGCCAGGTCCGGTGATGATGCCCTCTTTGACCAGTTCGTCAATCGCGTCGGCATGAGCCTCTTGCTCACGCGTACGTTTCTCGGCAGCTTCCACGGCTTGCCCAACGGAGCCCATGCTCGAGGAAATCCCGGTCGTTGCACTGTTGATCTCAGAGCGGGCCGCGGCTGCTGTCTGACGTGCGGTCAGCGTGTCCTTACGGAGCCGAAATTCTTCGATCCTGGTCTGGATGTCCTGTGCGGAGTCATCGAGCTTGTCCTCCTGCGCCTTGAGCTCCTCATGTTGCGACTCCAGGCCGGAGATTGTCTTTTCAAGCGTGATCTTGCGTGTCAGCGAAGCGCGGGCAGCGTCGTCGTCACCGTTCGACACCGAATCCCTCGCGGCATCGTCGAGCTGGGCTGACTGTTGCCTTAGTTGGGCGATCTGGAGTTCGACCCTCTTGCGGCTGGTCGCGACGTCGGCGACCCCACGACGTACGCGCTGAAGCAGGGCCTGCTGCGAACGATAACTCGATTCCAGCTTTTCCCTGAGCCCATCAATATCGTCGACGTCCCGGTTTTTGCGGGACCGGAAGATACGCAAGATGCGCTTCCAAATGCTCATGCCGTCAAGCCTACGGGTAGGCTGACGCAGGTGGTAGAGAAGCAGAGCGAGCCAGGCGGCAAGGGTCATCCGACACCCTCCCGCAAAGAGGCCGAAGCGGCCCGCAAGAAGCAGATGAAGACGCCGGTCACTCGCAAGGAACAACAGCAGAAGCAAAGAGTTGCGCGAGATGCCGCTCGTGCGCGCTCCCGCGAGGCGATGAAAACGGGCGAGAACGATCGCTATCTGCCGCCCCGCGAGCAAGGACCGGCCCGACGATTCTGCCGCGACTTCGTCGACCATCGCTTCAACATGGCCGAAGTCCTGCTTCCGATCCTCGTCGTGATCCTCTTGTTCAGTTTCGTCAATCGTCCGTGGGCCTCGTTGACCGTCCTGCTTCTCTGGACCGGAACGATCCTGGCCACCGTGGTCGATGAAGTCCGGATGGTCCGCGCACTGCGCAAGGAGCTGAACACAAGATTCGAACCTGCCGACACTCGCGGTTGTGTTCCGTATGCCGTTCTGCGTACGTCCCAGTTGCGTCGCTTCCGGATGCCCAAAGCTCAGGTCAAGCGCGGCGAAACACTCAAAGACCGATACTGAGTTCCGGTTCGCCCGCTGAGGGACAACCGCCGCTCAGGGCATCCGGATTACAGTGACGCCATGGAATTCCGACACCTTGGAAACAGCGGCCTCAAGATCTCCGAAATCGCCTATGGCAATTGGGTCACTCACGGTTCGCAAGTAGAAGACGATGCCGCCAACGCATGTGTGAAGCAGGCGCTAGCAGAGGGCATCACCACCTTCGACACAGCAGACGCTTATGCCAACACTGCTGCCGAATCAATTCTGGGCCGCGCTCTCAAGGGACAGCCGCGACAGGATCTCGAAATCTTCACGAAGGTCTATTGGCCGACAAACAAACGGGGTCACAACGACTCGGGCCTGTCACGCAAACACATCCTCGAGTCGATCGATGGGTCACTCACACGACTCCAGACCGACTACGTAGATCTCTATCAAGCTCATCGATTCGACGTCGCAACACCGCTAGAGGAGACGATGGAAGCCTTCGCCGACGTCGTCCGATCTGGCAAGGCGCTCTACATCGGCGTTTCTGAATGGACCGCCGAGCAAATCCGGGCGGGACACGAGCTCGCATGCGAACTCCACATACCGTTCGTGTCGAGCCAACCGCAGTATTCAATGCTGTGGCGGGTCATCGAGGACGAAGTCGTTCCGACATGTGAAGAGCTGGGCATCGGCCAGATCGTATGGTCGCCGATCGCCCAAGGTGTGCTGAGTGGCAAATACAAGCCAGGACAGGCAGCGCCTGCGGGCTCCCGCGGCACGGACACCTCGGGCGGCGCCGACTTCATCAGTCGCTTCCTCAACGACACAACCTTGGAGCGGGTTGCGAAGCTCGAACCAATTGCGGCCGATGCGGGACTGTCGATGGCGCAGCTGGCCGTGGCCTGGGTGTTGCAGAACTCGAACGTGTCTGCCGCAATCATCGGCGCATCCCGTCCCGAACAGGTGACTGAAAACGCCAGGGCATCCGGCGTCAAACTCGATGCCGAAACTCTCAAGGCCATCGATGACTCCCTCGGCGACCTGGTCGTTCGCGATCCGGCACTCACCCAAGAACAGACCATGAAGGCCCGGCCCAGCTAGGCAGTGTGAAGACTCATCGGGCCGTAGACCTCTTTGTCGCCCTCGAAGAGCCTCACCTGATCAATGCCGTCATCGAGCAGCTCGGCGAATGCCTCACCGACCCACGACTCGGCATCGCTACGGCTGTCGAACGGTTCAGACGTTCCGACGACGGTCGAGTCTTCCTTTTCGAGCTTCCAGGTCCACTCCATGGCTCAAGCCTCTCTGGTTGAAGGTTCGACGAACGGCGGCTTGGTCACAGTGAAGGCCTCTTTGCGTCCACGGACGTCTACCGTCACGGTCTCTCCGTATTTCACGCCGGGCTCGAGCAATGCGAGCGCGATGCCTTGGCGCAGGGTCGGAGAAAATGTGCCGGACGTGACTTCTCCGAGTTCGGCGCCGCCTTCATCGTGAACAACCATGCCGGGGCGTGGAATGCCACGACCCTGCGCAAGCAGCCCACGGAGAGTTCGAACGGTTTTTTCGGCTCGTTGCTTTTCGAGTGCTTCCTTGCCCCAGAATGCGGGCTTGTTCCAACCGACCGCCCAGCCGGCCCTCGCCATGACCGGACTGATTTCGCCGGAGAGTTCATGGCCGTGAAGCGGGTAGCCCATTTCGGTACGAAGTGTGTCCCGGGCGCCGAGTCCGCAGGCGCGGATTCCGTGGGCGGCACCCGCCTCCATGACCGCATCCCAGACTGCAACGGCGCCGTCGAATGGCACCACGAGTTCATAACCGCGCTCGCCGGTGTAACCGGTTCGACATACGGTCAACGCCTGACCTGCGATCTTCGCGTCGACGAACGACATGTAGTCGTGATTGGTCGGCAGATCCAGCGCCTCGAGGACTTCGTCACTCAGGGGACCCTGAACCGCAAGGATCGCGAAGTCACGGTGTTGATTGATGACCTCCATTCCCGCCGGCGCCTTGCTCTGCAGCCTTTCGACCACAGCAGCAGTGTTGGCCGCGTTGGGGATCAGGAACACTTCGAAGTCGCTGCGGAGATACACGATCAGATCGTCAACGGTGCCCCCGTCCTCGTCACAGCACAACGTGTATTGCGCCTTGCCGATCTCAATCTTGGCCAGGTCGTTCGTCAGGCATTCGTTCAGGAACTGGACCGCACCGGTGCCCCGTACAAGAGCTTTGCCCAGGTGGCTCACGTCGAACAATCCGACCGCTTCGCGAACCGCTTTGTGCTCGGACAGAACCCCTCCGCCGGCATATTCCAGCGGCATGTCCCAGCCACCGAATTCGGCAAGTTTGGCGCCCAGCGCGAGGTGTCGATCATGCAGAGGTGAATGCAGCAAGTCCATGAAGTCAACCTATACGGGCCGGTATCCGCACCGTGGCTAGAGTGTGGCTATGCCTGCACTGACTGTCAGTTCTGCCAACCATTTGACGACTCGCGCCGATGCGCTCGTTCTGGGGATCCGCAATGACGACGACCGAGGTGAGTTCGCCGATCGGCTTTCGATCCTCAACTTTTCCGGCGAAGACGGACAGGTGACGGTGTTCCCGTCAGGCGGCACCGCAAAGGCGCCGTTGGTCATTGTGGTCGGGCTCCCCGATGTCCCGACCGGCGAAGACTTGCGTCGTGCAGCGGCCCGCGGGATCAAGGCCGCCAAGGGCGCGGCATCGATCGCTGTCGCCTTGCATCCGGCAGGCATCGATGAGGTCGCCGCGATCGCCGAGGGGCTTGAGCTCGGTGCCTACACATTCGACAAGTACAAGACAAAGAAGAAGGGCGCCAAGGCCCCAAAGGTCGTCAAGAGTGCAGTCATCATCACCGCATTCGCTCGCAAGGCGACCTCGGGCAAGGCTCTGGAACGCGCTTCAACGATCTCTGCGGCCGTCAATCGCGCCCGCGACTGGGCCAACAGCCCTCCCGGCGATCTGCGTCCGCCCGAGTTCGCTCGCCAGATTAGCGAGTATGTTCCGAGCTCGGTCAAGGCAGAGGTATGGGACGAAAAGCGTCTCGCCAAGGAAAAGTGTGGTGGCATCCTCGGAGTCGGCCAGGGTTCGAACTCACCCCCTCGCCTGGTCAAGTTGACCTACTCCCCTGCCGGAGCGACCAAGCACATTGCGCTAGTCGGCAAAGGCATCACCTTCGACTCGGGCGGACTGTCGATCAAACCCGGGGCGTCGATGCAAACGATGAAGCTGGACATGGCCGGCGCGGCGGCAGTCGTTGCCGCAACGGCGGCCATCGCCGAACTCGGCCTGCCCCTTCGGGTGACGTCATTTGCCTGTATCGCCGAGAACATGCCCAGCGGAGAGGCGATGCGCCCCGGTGACGTCTTGACGATTCGCGACGGGCAGACCGTTGAGGTTCACAACACCGACGCCGAGGGCCGATTGGTCCTGGCCGATGGTCTCTCTCTCGCCGTCGAGGAAAAGCCTGACCTGATCGTTGACGTTGCCACACTTACCGGCGCGTGCATGGTCGCACTTGGCCTCCGTACGTCGGGAATTCTCACCAACGATGATGAACTCGCCGAACAGGTTTTCGCCGCCTCGCGAACGGCCGGTGAGTCGATGTGGCCGCTGCCCATAACCGAAGAGATGAAGGCAACTGTCAAATCGTCCAGCATCGCCGATATCCGCCAGCACAATCCGAAACCGTATGGCGGCACGCTCTTCGCGGCGGCATTCCTGCGCGAATTCGTGGGCGAGCTGCCCTGGGTCCATCTCGATATCGCCGGCCCATCCTTCAACGAGGGTGCCGCTTATGACTACACGCCGGTCGGGGGAACGGGCGCAAGCGTACGAACTCTCGTTCAACTCGCATCGGATCTGGCCTAGGGCTAGTCACGATCGAACGGGCCGAGGGCTGCGGCTTCGTCAGTCAGGCAGCCCG
>JBDSQP010000167.1:0-2566 GCA_039929755.1 Aeromicrobium sp.
TCAAGAGCCCGAATCGTTGCGACGCCGAGCCTAGCAGCGGCACCCTGAGCCGATCCTCGCTCGTGAAAGGATTGCGTCGTGCCTTCCAGCAGCGGCTATCTCGACTACCCGGTTCCGCCACCCCCGCCGCCTTTGCCTGTCGAGAAGCGTTGGCTGTGGGTCGCGGTTCTCTTCACGATCGGAAGCCTGATTGCGATCGCGGGCTCCTTCGTCATACTCGCCATATTTTCTACGAACGACTTCAAGGACTACATCGACAACGACAGGATCCTGGCGGTCGTCGAGCACGAATGCGACAGGATGACCAAGACTGTCGACAGCATCACGGTCAGCGGCACTCTCAGACAGCAGGCGGCCGCTATCCGGGCGCAGGATGTGGCCGTCGAGAAGATGGTCAAAGCCGTACGGGCCATCGACCCCGATCTCCTCGATTCCGATGAGCCCACCCTCCAATGGGTGGCTGACTGGGACCAACTCGTCAACCTGAGAAGCGTCTTCGCCGCCGAGGTCGAGCGCGGTCATGATCCCGAGTTCGAGGAACCAACCGACCTCGATGGCGACCCGATCCTTGATCGTATGGACTTCGCCAGTGAGCCCGAATGTGTTGTGCCCGACGCACTGCTCGATCCCTACCCCGAAGATGTTGAGGGGGTCTGAATGAGTCGCGCAGCGCTCAGAGCGCGCAGGCCGATTCGACGACCGGCAAGGGTTCGGGAACGCCGAAGGACGGCATACCAAGACCAACGCCCATGACTTCGGTTTTGCCCTGACGTTGCTCCCAGGCATCGCCGGCCCTGGTTCGGCGTACGTTCTGCGGCTCGGCGTCGCTGACCAGGTGGTGCGGCGCCGCGTACGTGATTTCGACGTCGACCATGTCGCCCGGGCGGACGGTCGCGTCGCCGGTACTAGGGGCATCTCCCGCTTGCGGGGAAAAGTGGACCAGACGGTTGTCGCGGGCTCGACCCGTGAGGCGGCGTGTGGCACCGTCCTTCTTGCCTTCGTGATCGGAAACCAGGAGTTCGACCGTCGTCCCGATGAGCTTCTTGTTGTCTTCCCACGAAATTTCGTTGAGCAGTGTCACCAGACGGTCGTAGCGCTCCTGCACGACCTCCTTGGGCACCTGTTCATCCATGGACGCGGCCGGTGTGCCGGGTCGCTTCGAATACTGGAACGTGTATGCGCTGGTGAAACGGGCTTTTCGGACGACCTCCATGGTCTGCTGGAAGTCCTCCTCGGTCTCGCCGGGGAAGCCGATGATGATGTCGGTGGTGATCGACGCATTGGGCATCGCGGCGCGAACCCGATCGATGATGCCGAGGTACTTCTCCTGGCGGTATGACCGCTTCATCGTCTTGAGGATCGTGTCCGAACCGGACTGCAGGGGCATGTGCAACTGCGGCATGACGTTGGGTGTCTCTGCCATGGCGGCTATGACGTCGTCGGTGAAGTCCTTGGGGTGCGGGCTTGTGAACCGTACGCGCTCGAGACCTTCGATTTCGCCACAAGCGCGCAGCAACTTGCCGAATGCCTGTTTGTCGCCGAACTCGACTCCATAGGAGTTGACGTTCTGGCCGAGCAAGGTGACCTCGATGACGCCATCGGCGACGAGCATTTCGATCTCGGCGAGGATTTCGCCCGGACGGCGGTCCTTCTCCTTGCCGCGCAATGCGGGAACGATTCAGAACGTGCAGGTGTTGTTGCAGCCGACGCTTATTGAAACCCAGGCTGCGAAGACCGAGTCGCGCTTGGTCGGAAGGGTCGACGGGAACACCTCGAGGGACTCGAGAATCTCGACCTGGGACTCCTGCTGGATGCGAGCCCGCTCCAACAGCACCGGCAACGAACCGATGTTGTGCGTGCCGAAAACGACATCGACATACGGTGCCCTTTTAGTGATCGTGTCCCGGTCCTTCTGTGCAAGGCAACCGCCGACAGCGATCTGCATTCCCGGCTTCTGATCGCGTTTGACTGAGGCGAGCATGCTGAGGTTTCCGTAGAGCTTGTTGTCGGCATTTTCGCGAACCGCACACGTGTTGAAGACCACGACATCGGCCGGCGAATCGCTGTCATTGGCCACGTAGCCGGCGTTTTCGAGCAGGCCGGTGAGGCGCTCGGAGTCGTGGACATTCATCTGGCACCCGTAGGTGCGCACTTCATAGGTCTTCGTCATGACTCATCAAGGATACGGGGAAGTCCGTCGTCTCAGGTCCCGCATCCGGGTCGCAGCACATTCGAAGCGATATCGCAGCGGCCCTCCGTAGCGTCCCTGACAGACACCGGGAATGGCCCGGTAGATGAAGGGGAAGTTCATGCAGTCCATCGAGTTCGATTCCCACATCGCCCTCGTCAGTAGCCCTCCATCGACGGAGAATGAGTGAGAGCCCCGCGATTCGGGCAGTGATCGCGGCGCTCGTCAGCGGCGCTTGACTAGGCCCTACTACTTGGTGCTCTTCTTGGTCACCCAGAGATGGATGGTTCCCTCGACCGTCACGGTGCCATCGGGAAGCGCGGCCTTGACCGAGATAGGGACGTCGCCGCCCTTGGCCCAGTCCTCGGGGGTCGAGTC
>JBDSQP010000168.1:0-2656 GCA_039929755.1 Aeromicrobium sp.
CCAGCGACGCGACCGAAACGGTCGCCAGCGGAACGGTCGCGAACACGGCCAAGCCGACGATCACCGGAACCGCCAGAGAGGGTCAGACTCTGACCGCCCATGACGGCACCTGGACGCCTGCCGGCACGACGACCACCTACGCGTGGTCCGCCGACGGCACGGCGATCCTCGACGCTACGTCGAGCACGTATGACCTGACGTCGGCCGAAGTGGGCAAGACGATCACCGTCACCGCGACAGCATCCAAACCCGGATATACCTCAGCGAGTTCGACCAGCGTTGCGACCGGCGTCGTAGACCCGGCCGCGGTCAGCAATTCAGTGCCTCCGAGCATTGGCGATGCCGCCGTGGTCGGTCAGCAACTGACGGTCACGCTCGGCACCTGGGCCCCGACGGGAGTCGGTTTCGCCTACCAGTGGCTGGCCGACGGTTCATCGATCGGCGGTGCGACATCGTCGACCTTCACGCCGACGTCGACCGAGCTCGGCAAGAAGATTTCCGTGAAGGTCACCGGCTCGAAGTCGGGCCTGACTTCCCTGGACAAGACCACCGCGGAGACGTCCGCCGTCACCGCTGCGGTGCCTCCGTTCGGCACACCCACCAACTTCAAATCGGTGGCACGCACATCGTCGACGATCACGTTGACCTGGACCAAGTCGACCGACGCGACCCACTATGTCCTCACCTCGGGCATCGGTACGGGCACGCGCAAGACCTACGGGGTGGGTGACGGCTCCACCAAGACAATCACCGGACTCAAGCCGAACACGCAGTATTCGATCGATATCGCCGCGGTCAAGGCGGACGGCACCCAGTCTGACTTCACGAATCGAATCCTCGTATCGACTCGTCCACTAGAACGCCCGACGAACCTGGCGGCGACAAGTCGGACGGCGACCAGCATCTCGATCTCGTGGACCAAGGTTCCGGGCGCCAAGAGCTACCGCATCTACTCGGGCATCGGTTCCGGCCCGCGTACGAAGCTCGTAGTCGGCGACGTCTCGGTGGCGACCATCAACGGGCTGACGCGTGGTACGACCTACTCGATCAACATGGTCGCGGTGTCGGGCGACGGGCTGTCGGTTTCGTCCTACACCCCCCGCATCAACCAGGCGACGAGCTCGCTGCTGCCGCCCACGAAGTTCACGGTGACCTCTCACTCCACGACGACCGTGTCGTTGAAATGGACGAAGGCCGTGGGAGCGGAGAGCTACCGCATCTATTACGGGATCGGCAGCGGCATGCGGACCAGGGTCAGCGTCGGCGATGTGTCGACCGTGACGATCCATGGGCTGACGAAGGGTAAGACGTACTCGATCGATATTGCCTCGGTCGAAGACAGTGGTACTTCACGTTCGTCGTACTCGCCTCGGATCAACGTCACGATGAACTAAATTGCCGCAACTCCCACAAGTTTTGGGCTTTCGTTTTAGAATTATGGCGCTCGTGGAACGACTATTTGCCGTCGAGACAGGCACATGGCGTTCACGGGCGAAAACACAAGGGGACTTCTCGGATGGTTCGTCACAATAAATTTGCTGCTCCGCGCGTACGCACCGCGATCGTGGCCGTTGCCCTGATGGCAAGCGGTATGACCGCCGCCGTCGCGACATCACAGAGCGCTTCTGCGGTTGGTCCGGTCGACCAACTCGTCGTGGCGGACGTGTCGAGCGCGACCAGTTCTGCGTTGTCGGCCACTTCCTTGTTAACGTTCAACACGAGCGGAAGTGCGTCTTTCGCGGCCCCGGTCCCGCTCCCGACGGCCGATAGCGGCAGCGACAAGGCCTTCACGCTGAGCGGCAGTTCCAACGGCAACGGCTCGCTCGCACTGAGCGCCAACAGCAACTTTCTCTCGATCGCGGGCTACAACCACATTCCCGGACCTACGGGCTTCGTGGATGCGACCAATGCCCCCATCGAACCCAAGAGCACCACGGCTTCTCAGATCAACCGGATGGTTGCCCGCGTCTCGGCGACCGGCACTGTCGATACCTCCACGGTGCTTGGTACCGGCCTGCTGAACGGAAGCGCCCCCCGCAGCGCAGTGAGCAACGACGGCACATCGTTCTACATCTCGGGCAACGGCGGCAATATCGGCGAAACCGCAGCATCAGGCGTCGACCAGGTCGCCCTTGGTGCCTCGACTGGCACAGCCATTGCCCCGACGACGCAGAAGAACGTCCGGCAGGTACAGATTGCGGGCGGTGGACTCTACCTCACCTCGGACAAAAAGAACCTGTTCGGATTGGGCAAGTTCGCCGTCGCGGGCCTTCCGACCGTCGCATCGACCGCCATCACCCAACTCGCCGCGACGTCCACCGCGACAAACAACGTTCAGCCCGGCGCGCTACTGATGCTTCACACCGGTGCCAGCGGGTCGGCAATTGACACCGCGTATGTGGTTATCGACTCGACAAGCCTCGTCCCTGCAGACCCCGTGAAGGGCACCCCCGAACTTCCACCTGTGGCCGGCGAGATCAGAAAATACACGTTGAGTGGTGGAATCTGGAGCCTCAATGGCACCAAGGCCGGCGACTATCCGTTCCTCACCGGACGTGTTAACACGGCAGGAACTGCCGTCCAACTCTATGCCGCAAATGGCAATGATTCGGGCAATACGTTGGTCTCGTTCGACGACAGTGGTCTGGCTGGGGCG
>JBDSQP010000169.1:0-4678 GCA_039929755.1 Aeromicrobium sp.
TCGAAGCCGAGTTCGTCGGCTATGGCGCGTCGGGCCGCAATGGAGGCTGGCTGTCTTCGGAGTTGGCGGGGAGCCGGTCGAACTATGCGCGAGGACCGGCAGGCCAGGAGGGCGTGAACCACCTCGCCAACGCTCTCGCTCAGTCCGTCGATGAGGTGATCGGGATCTGCGAACGCGAGGGGATCGAAGCCGACATCGTCAAGAACGGCGTCATCTACGCGGCCCGTTCGAAGGCGCAGCTGGTTCGGATGAAGGAGTCGATCGCCGAGGACTACTCGGACTCGCATACGGTCGAGCTGTCCGCTTCGGAATTGAGGGATCGCGTCAACGTCGCCGGCGCCCTTGGTGGGGTCTTCAACCCCGAGTGCGCCCGAGTGCAGCCGGCGAAACTGGTTCGGGGCTTGGCCAAGGTGGTCCGGGAGCTTGGCGTCATGATCTACGAAGGCACGAGAGTCGAAGCGATCGAACCCGGCGTTGCATCGACACCGCTAGGCAACGTCCGCGCCGGGCATGTGTTGCGCTGCCTCGAGGGATACACGGCCGGCATCGCCGGGAAGCGCCGCGAATGGCTGCCGATGAACTCCGCAATGGTTGTCACCGAGCCGCTGCGCGCCGAACATTGGGCCGAGATCGGTTGGACAGGCCGCGAACTTTTGGGCGACTTTGCGAGTGCCTACTTCTATGCGCAGCGAACCGCCGATGACCGCATCGCGATCGGGGGGAGGGGCATCCCCTACCGGTTCGGCTCGCGGACCGACGTCAACGGGCAGACCCAGGAATGGACGATCGCCTCACTCAGGTCAATCCTCGATGGCGCGTTCCCTGCGCTGCGAGATGTGCCGCTGGCCCATGCGTGGTGCGGAGTGCTCGGCGTACCTCGCGATTGGTGCGCGAGTGTGGGCGTCGATCCACACACGGGATTGGGCTGGGCCGGCGGGTATGTCGGCAGCGGACTGACCGCGACCAACCTTGCGGGTCGGACCCTGAGGGATCTTGTTCTGCGAAGGGACACCGAACTGACCGCCTTGCCCTGGACCGGCAGGTCGGTACGGGCTTGGGAGCCCGAGCCGTTGCGCTGGCTGGGCGTTCGCGCGATGTATGGCCTCTATCGCGAGGCCGATCGACGCGAGGCGAAGGGCCTGGATAGGCCGAGCAGGTTCGCGAGGATCGGCGATCGGATTTCGGGCCGGTAGGCAGGTTCAGTCCCGGTTGGGAAGTTGCTGGACCGTCCAGGCGTTGCCATCGGGATCGGTGAAGCGAGTGAAGGACCCCCAGGCGAGCACTTCGACCTCGCTGGCCTCGACTCCGCGCGAGAGCAGGTCCTTTCGAGCGGCCTCTGCGTCATCGACGACAACCTGAATGCCCTTCTGGGTGCCGGGAGCCATCTGATCGCCAAGCCCTTCGCCGAACGCGATCGAGCAGGCCGATCCAACAGGGGTTATCTGGACAAAGCGGACGGATTCATCGACACGGACGTCGTAGTCGAGGGTGAAGCCGACGTTGTCGACGTAGAAATCTCTGGCCCGGTCAACGTCGGTCACGGGTACGAAAATGAGCTCGATCTTGCAATCCATGGTGGTCTCCCGATCTGCTGCCGCCGGGTCGAAATCCCGACGATCCGAGACCCATCCTGCCGCCCACCACCGACAGTTTTTGGCTAGCCCTCGAGTCCTCGAGCCGCGGCTTTGGCGGCCCTTTCGTTGGCCTCGATCGCGCTGGCCTCCCCAAGAGTCGGTGCGCCACCGCCCATCGCCGCGGGCGCCCAGAACTCGCCGGCAGGATGGTCGCCATACGCCGACTTGACCTCCTCGAGCAGAGCGCTCATTGCGACCCGCACCTTCGCGGTCAGTGTCTCGACATCGCCTTCGGCCGGTATGGGCTCGCCGACTGCGACAGCGACCGGAGTCTTGGTGCGGCCGAGATACATCTTGTGACCCTTGGGCGCGATCCGTTGCGAGCCCCATACGATCGCGGGCACGATCGGGACACCGGCCTCGAGAGCCATACGGGCCATGCCTGACTTGAACTCCTTGAGCTCATAACTGCGGCTGATGGTTGCTTCGGGATATATGCCGACGACCTCGCCGGCCCTCAGTTCGCGCACAGCGGCGACATAGGAATCTCTCCCGGCGGACCGATCGACCGGGATGACACGGCATCCCCACATGAGCCAGCGGAGGATGGGATTCTTTTTCAGCTCGACCTTGCCCATGAATCGGATGTGGCGTTTGTCGACCTTGATCGAGGACATCCCGATGTAGGTGAAATCGACGTATGACGTGTGGTTGATCGCAATGACCGCACCTGTCTTGGCCGGGATCCGGGCGCTGCCGACGCGCATCGTCTTGTGGCCGAGGATGATGTTCAGCAGGCGGAGGAATGACTCCAGCGACCAATAGATCATGACGTCAGCCTAGTGACCTGAACTCAGAGTGAGTCGAGTATCAGGACGGTCCTGGCCCACGCTTCGGTGGAGGGATCGATGAGCACGAAATGGTCGCCGTGCACTTCGACGAGTTCCGCCTCGGCTCCGGCGGCCTTCGCTGCTTTCACGTACTCGGCGGATTGATTGAGCGGAACGATGTCGTCGTCAGTGCCATGGACACACCAAACGGGGATCCGCAGCGGAACTTGCTGGATGGGGTCGGCCAACGCGTAACGGTCATCGACGGTCCCGCCCATGAAAGCCTCGACGGCATCGCTTCCGAGGTGACTCTGTTGGGCCGCGGCGAGATCGAGTACGCCGGCCTGGGCGATCGCCGCCGTCACAGGCACCTGGGGATTGGCCCATGCGCCGGTGAATGAGGTTCGGGCGCCTGCCCACACCGCCAAATGCCCTCCGGCCGAATGGCCCAGGGTCACAACCGTGGTCGTCGCAACGTCGGGGATGGTCGCGAGCTTGTCGATCCCGGCGGCTATGTCGTCGAAGGTCGTCGGCCACCCGCCGCCGTTCTCGGTGCGCCGATACTCCAGGTTCCAGGCGATCCAACCGCGGGCAGCAAGGTCTGCGGCGAGTGGGCGGCCAAGGGACAGGTTGTATTGCGCATGCCAAAACCCACCATGAATGACAACGACGACGCCTCGGGGTGTTCCGGTGGGTCGGGTCAGTTCACCGAACTGGGACGGGTCGTCTCCGTAACCGATGATTTGAGGCTTCTTGTCGACCACGGATTTCTGCCCTTTCGGCGCGCACGCAGCGACCAACGCTCCCGCTCCCAGGAGTGTAATCGCGCGACGTCGATCCATAGGTCCACCTAAGCGGAAGCACGGTCGGGCCGCCATTCGGCGACCGCGTCGGCAGGCGTAGGAGCACGTCCGTCTCCGATAGAATCAGATCCCGACGAGCCCGTGAGGAGCGCCAGTGTGAACTCGCACGATCTCGACACCTACCTCTTGGTGGGCTCCGGTGTGCTGGTTCTGGCTATCCTCGCCGTCCGCGTCTCGGTCTCGGCCGGACTGCCCAGCCTTCTCCTCTACCTGGGCATCGGCCTGGCGATGGGAAGTTCGGGCCTCGGTGTCCAGTTCGCGAATGCCGACCTGGCCCTCGCACTCGGTCTTGCGGCGCTGGTTCTGATCCTCGCCGAAGGTGGCGTCACGACCAAATGGGAGCACGTACGACCTTCGATCGGGCTCGGCCTGATGCTCGCGACCGTCGGTGTGACGATCAGCGTCCTCGTTGTTGCGTTGGGCTCCCACTATCTCCTCGGCCTCGACTGGAAGCTCGCGATCCTGCTCGCCGCGGTCACCGCTCCCACCGATGCGGCAGCGGTGTTCTCGGTCCTGCGTGCTGTGCCGCTCAAGCACAAGATCTCGGGCGTGCTCGAATCCGAATCAGGTCTCAATGATGCTCCGATCGTTGTCCTTGTCGTGGCGATCAGCGCCGGCAACATCGCCGACAAAAGTCCCATGGAATTCTTCGGCCTCATCGTGCTCGAGCTCGTCGTCGGTGCGGCGATCGGTTTCGTCATCGGCCGGGTCGGTTCCCTGACCCTGCGTTCGATGGCGCTGCCCGCTTCGGGTCTCTATCCGATCGCGATCCTTGCCCTGTCTGTCCTGGCTTATGGCACCGCGGCCAGCATCCATACCAGCGGATTTGCCGCCGTGTACGTCGCGGCTCTCGTGCTCGGCAACGCCGAGTTGCCGCACCGGGCGGCCACCAAATCGTTCGCTGAAGGCATCGGCTCCTTGGCCCAGATCGGCCTGTTCATCATGCTCGGCCTTTTGGCCGATCCAGGCGAGATTCGCTTGTGGCACGTATGGACGGCGGTGGCGGCAGGCGCGATGCTCACCTTCATTGCGCGCCCCTTGTCAGTCGCGATCAGTGCGATCGGGCAGAAGTATGGAATGCGCGAGCAGGCGTTCATCGCTTGGGCCGGTCTGCGCGGGGCCGTGCCAATCATTCTCTCGACGATCCCGCTTGCGGCCGATGTCAAGGGTTCGCGCGACCTGTTCAACATCGTGCTGGTCTTCGTCATCCTCTATACGCTCCTCCAAGCACCGACCCTTGGCTGGCTCGCCCGACGTACCAACGTCCTCACCGATGCCCCGCGTGATGTGGAGGTCGAGGCGGCGCCTCTCGATCGAATCTCTGCTGACCTCCTGCAGATCCACGTTCCTCGTGGCTCAAAATTGGCCGGAGTTGAGATCGCCGAACTTCGTTTGCCTCATGGCGCTTCGG
>JBDSQP010000170.1:0-2771 GCA_039929755.1 Aeromicrobium sp.
GGCAGCACCTCGAGGAATGTCCAGAACCGCGCGGCAAGGCGCACCTGCTGCATCTCGGACTCGTACAGGCGCTTGGCGCGGATGTCGTATTTGTCGAAGGCATAGCGGCCGCGGCCGAAACTCTTGATCACGCGGATGCCGAGGGCGGACTCCTCGACCTGGGTGGCGATGTCGCCGCGCTGATCCTGGACTCGCCGGGACACCAGCACATAGCGACGCTCGAAAGACATCGAGGTGTAGATGATCGGCGCCGCGGCGACGATCACGACTAGGCCCAGCGGCCAATAGAGGTGGAGGAGCAAAACCGTCGTCAGGATCAGCTGAATGACGTTGGTGATCAGGAAGATCATGCCGAATCCCGAGAAGCGGCGGATGGTCGACAAGTCGCTGGTGACGCGTGACAGGAGCTGCCCCGACTGCCAACGCGAATGGAATTCGATTGGCAACTCGTCGAGGTGCTTGTAGAGGTCTCCGCGGAGCGACATCTCCATGCCCATCACCGCGGGCGCCTGGACCCATCGGCGTACGAATATCAGGAATGCCTCCACGACGCCGAGTGCGAGGGCAACCAAACCGAGCCTGATGATGCCGCTGGAATCGTGATCGTGGATCGGACCATCGACGATGGCGCGGGTGACAAGTGGAATAGCCAGGCCGACGACGACGGCGGCGAGGGCTGCCCCCAGCATGATGAACATGCGGAGCGCGTGAGGTCGCAAATAGCCGCGCAGTCTCCACAAGGAAGTACTGCTACGAGCTTTTCCGTCGGGTGGACGGACCTGTGTAACTGACGGCGGCAGCATGGGTACGGCTGAACTCCTGGAAGCGGGCGGGGATGGTTGCACGCAACAACGATGAACTTACGCCTCGGGTCCGACAAAACGGAAACCGCGACAGGTGACGATTTTGCTACCTGAACTCAGGTTGAGGTCAAACCCCGATTGAAGGCTCTCGGATGGGCAAGGCCAAGAGGCGGACTCCATGGCAGATGAGGTTGAAAGAGCGACTACCCTAGAGGGGCGATGAGTACCTCGAAAGACACCGTCTATCTCGACCATGCGGCGACAACGCCCATGGTCCCCGAGGCAATCCAGGTGATGGCCGAAGAGCTCGCCAAAACCGGCAACGCCTCGTCTCTTCATGCCTCTGGACGCGTAGCGCGCCGCACGGTTGAGGAATCCCGCGAACTGATCGCCGACCGCTTTGGAGCCCGCCCGAGCGAGGTCGTATTCCTGTCGGGCGGCACCGAGGCCAACAATCTCGCCATCAAGGGCTTGTTCTGGGCTCGTAGGGGCACCGATCCCGCCCGCAATCGCCTGGTTTTCAGCTCAATCGAACATCATGCGTTGCTCGACCCCGTCACCTGGCTCGCCAAGCACGAAGGTGCCGACATCTCGATGACGCCGGTCGACAAATACGGCCGCATCATCCTCGATGAACTTCGTGCCAGCGTCGAGAGTGATCCCGCGAGCATCGCCGCGATCACGACAATGTGGGCCAACAACGAAATGGGCACCGTCCAGCCCATTCCCGAAGTCGTCAGGATTGCTCAGCAGCACGGCATCCCGGTGCACAGTGACGCAGTCCAGGCCGCCGGCTATCTACCCCTCGACTTCGCCGCCACCGAGCTCGACGCCATGACGATCACGGCGCACAAACTCGGCGGCCCTGTCGGCATCGGTGCGCTGCTGATTCGCCGAGAGCTTGAGGCGACGCCGCTGCTACACGGAGGAGGTCAGGAACGCGATCTTCGTTCAGGCACCATCAGCGTGGCCGCCATCGCAGCTTTCGCCAAGGCTGTCGACATCGCGATCTCCTACCAATCGGAGACAGTCACGCGGGTCGAGTCGTTGAGACGCCGGCTCGTTGAAGGCATTCTCACTGCCGTCCCGTCGGCGATCATCAACGGCGATCCCGACCCCGGTCCCGATCATCGCCTGCCCAACATCGCGCACGTCACCTTCCCCGGTTGCGAGGGCGATGCCATGCTGATGCTCCTCGACGCCCAAGGCATCGAATGCTCGACCGGTTCGGCCTGTAACGCCGGCGTCCCCCAGCCCAGCCACGTTCTGTTGGCAATGGGATACGACGAGGTCGCGGCCCGCGGTTCGCTCCGCTTCAGTCTCGGCCATACGTCGACCGAAGCCGATGTCGACAGGCTCCTTGCAGCACTTCCTGCGGTCTATGACCGTGCGCACGCAGCCAACCTGGTGAGGGGCGGCGTATGACCACGCGTGCTGTGTCGAACGAGGCAGCGCCAATGCGTGTGATTGCTGCCATGTCGGGCGGCGTGGACTCGGCCGTCGCTGCGGCTCGTGCCGTCGATGCAGGCCACGATGTCACCGGCGTCCATCTCGCGCTGAGCCGCAACCCCAAGTCCTACCGCTCAGGTGCCCGGGGTTGCTGCTCGATCGAGGACTCCAACGACGCCCGCCGCGCCGCCGACGTGCTCGGCATCCCGTTCTACGTGTGGGACATGAGCGATGAGTTCGCCGAAGAGGTTGTCGAGGACTTCATCGCCGAATACACCGCCGGTCGCACGCCCAATCCGTGCCTACGCTGTAACGAGAAGATCAAGTTCGCAGCCGTTCTGGACCGTGCCCTTGCCCTTGGCTTCGATGCCGTCGCCACCGGTCACTACGCGCAATTGCGTACGGCAGACGACGGCCTGATCGAGATGCACCGCGCCATCGACATGGGCAAGGACCAGTCCTACGTTCTGGGCGTACTTACCCAGGAACAGCTGGCGCATTCGCTGTTCCCGTTGGGAG
>JBDSQP010000171.1:0-7930 GCA_039929755.1 Aeromicrobium sp.
GCCTCATCTCGGCCCGAAGCCGGAGGAACGTCTTGTCGTCGGTCTCCTCGACGCGCCAGAAGTCCAGGGCATCGCCGACGACGAGGTCCTCCTGGTTGCGGCGACCGCGGCGGAGTCCGGGACCTCCCACGGCGCGGTCCATCAGGCCGCGAACCCACCAGGCCAAGGCCCACGAGTACCAGCCGTTCGTGCCGCCGATCCCTTCGATGACGGTCCACAGGTTCTCTGGACTGGCATGGACTTCGCGCGTGCGTTCGTCCTTGTAGAGCGAGCCGCCGGCCCAGTCGGGATCGGTCGGCAGCCCCTCGGCGGGAGCACCGGCGGTGGAGGCCGATGACCAGCGCGTCGGCACGTCGAGGTTCTGGATCTTGACCAGTGCCAGCTCGACCGAACGGTCGAAGTCGATGAGGCCGTCGGGAGGATCGGGCACATACTGCTTGATGTCCTGATCGGCCGCCACGACGGTGTTCTTGAGCGATTCGACGAGGGGACGCGCGAGGCTCGCGGGGACGGGCGTAATGAGGCCGACCCAGTGGCTTGACAGACCGGGTGAGAGAACGGGGACGGGGAGCACATGGCGTTTGGGAAGGCCGGCGGCGGCGGCAAAGCGCTGCATCATGTCGAAGTACGTGAGGACATCGGGGCCGCCGATGTCGAACTCGCGATCGACGTCGGCGGGGAGGCCGGCGCAGCCGACGAGGTAGCGGAGGACATCACGGATCGCGATCGGCTGGATGCGTGTATGCACCCACTTGGGCGTGACCATGACTGGCAACCGCTCGGTCAGATAGCGCAGCATCTCGAACGAAGCGGAGCCCGAACCGATGACGACCCCGGCCTGCAGAACTGCCGCCGGGACGGAGCAGTCGAGCAGGACCTGGCCGACGTCGGCGCGGGATCTGAGGTGCTCCGACAGGGTTTCGCCTGCGGGTTTCATCCCGCCGAGATAGACGAGTCGGCTGACACCGGCTTCCTCGGCCGCGGCCGCGAAAATCTCGGCCATACGGTGCTCTGTCGCGGCGAAGTTGCCACCGGTGCCGATCGAATGCAGTAGGTAATAGGCGACGTCGATGCCCTCGAGGGCGGCAGCGACCTGGCAGGCATCGGTCGCATCTGCCACGGCGATCTCGACCCGGTCGGCCCATTCGTGGGCTTGTGCCTTGCGTTCATCGCGGACCATGACGCGCACGGCGAAGCCCTCATCGAGCAGGGCCGTCACCAGGCGGCCGCCGATATAGCCGGTGGCACCGGTCACTAGACAGATCTTATCCGAGGAGGTCATGCCGTCAGTCTCGCAGCGGACGCACATCCGCACGACTTCAAACCTGCGGGGCCTTCGACTCGCGCGCGGCCTCCTCGGCCAGCCCCAGGCGCGAATGGCGGGCGCCGTAGGTGAAGTAGATCAGGAAGCCGATCACGAGCCACACCACGAACCGGATCCACGTCTCGACCGAGAGATTCACCATCAGCCAGACGCAGGCCAGAATCGCGAACGAGGGGATCCACGGCACGGCAGGAACCCGGAATGAGCGCTCAAGCTCGGGCCGGGTACGTCGCAGGATGATGACGCCGGCGGACACGAGCACGAAGGCGAACAGGGTGCCGATGCTGACGAGCTTGGAGAGTTCGGACAGCGGGACGACTCCGGCGAGGACGGCGACAAAGAGACCCGTGACGATCGTGATGATGTACGGAGTGCCGAACCTCGGATGCACCTGAGCGAGCTTGCGGGGGAGCAAGCCGTCGCGGGACATCGCAAACAGAACGCGCGCCTGACCGAGCATGAGCACGAGGACGACCGTCGTCAGCCCGCATACCGCGCCAAGTGAAATCAGTTTGCTTGCCCAATGTGCGCCGTTGGCGTTGAACGCTTCGGACAACGGGGCACCGGTGTTCATCCGCCTGTCGCTGTATTTGAGCATGCCAGTGATGACGATCGATACGGCCATGTAGAGCACGGTGCAGATGACGAGCGATCCGATGATGCCGCGAGGAATGTCGCGTTTGGGGTGCCTGGTCTCTTCGGCCGCGGTGGCGACGATGTCGAAGCCGATATAGGCGAAGAATACGACCGAGGCGGCGGCGACGATTCCGTAGGCGCCGAAGTGGCTCGGGGTGATGCCGAAGACTGCCTCCAGCAATGTCTGGCTTCCCCCGGACTCGCCCTTGCTGGCGACCGAGTGGGGAACGAACGGCTGGTAGTTCGACAACTTGATGAAGAAGAGTCCGGCGACAACGACGAACATGACCACGCTGACCTTGATGATCACAAGGACTCCGGTGACGCGACCCGAAAGCTTGGTGCCGAGGACGGCCAGCGCAGTCAGTGCGAGGACGATCGCGATCGCTGCGAAGTCGGGTTTGGCGTCGTCACCCGCGAGCCAGCTGGGCAGGCTGAAGAGATCGTGAAGGTATGCCGACCAGCCGCGCGCGACGACAGCTGCACCGAGTGCCAGCTCGAGCACGAGGTCCCAGCCGATGATCCAGGCGACGAGCTCGCCGAGGGTCGCATACGAAAACGTGTAGGCGCTGCCGGCGACGGGAACGGTCGATGCGAACTCGGCGTAGCAAAGCGCAGCGAGACCGCAGGCGATTCCGGCCACAACGAATGAGAGGACGATCGCAGGTCCGGCGTTGATATTGGCTTGCTGACCGGTGAGGACGAAGATGCCCGTGCCGATGATGACTCCGACTCCGAAGAAGGTCAGATCCCAGGCGCTGAGCTCTTTCTTGAGCGATTCGCCCGGTTCATCGGTGTCCCGAATGGACTGTTCAACGCTCTTGACGCGGGTGCCTTCCTTGAGTGCTCGCGCTGTGTTGCGGGGAAGATGGACGATCGCCAGGGCTGTGGCGGGGATCACAGGGGGTACGCGCATTCGCCCATACTTGACTAGTTGTGTCGCGATTTGCAAAGTGGGCGGGCCGCGCCTCCGACGTACGGTTGGGGCACGTGTCAGGGAAAGGACATTTATGAGCGACGACAGCCTGCGTTTGGTTGAGTTGAGCAGGATCGAGAAGGCAAAGTTCACCGCGACCAACATCCGCGGTGGGACGATCACCGTAGGTGAGGGCAACGACACTGATTTCAGTCCGGTCGAATTGTTCCTGGCCGCGATTGCTGGGTGTACGGCGATCGATGTCGACTACATCGCTGGCAAACGAGCCGAACCCGTGACATTCGAGCTGAGATCCGAGGGCGACAAGATGCGTGACGACGACGGCAACCACTTGACCAATCTCAAGGTGACGTTCAACATCACCTTCCCCGAAGGCGAAGCCGGCGACGCCGCCCGGGCAGTACTGCCGCGCGCGATCGCCCAGTCGCACGACCGGCTCTGCACGGTGAGCCGGACGGTGCAACTGGGCACGCCCGTCGAGATGGGCGTCGCCTGATCACTCGTCGTCGTATGCCGCCTGAAGTGCGACGGTGTCGAGTCGATGCATTTTCATCATGGCGTCGCGGACCCGACCTGACTTGTCCGGATCGGGATCACCCATGAGCGTCATCAACAGCGTGGGAACGATCTGCCAGGACAAACCGAATGCGTCGACGAGCCAGCCGCACCAGCTCTGGAACCCACCGCCGTCGATGAGGGCATCCGAAATCCGGTCGACCTCTTCCTGGGTCTCGACGCTGACCGAAAGCGAGAAGGCGTCGTCCAACTTGTGGGCTGGACCGCCATTCATGAGGACCAGTTCCTGACCTTGCAGCCGGACCGTCGAGATGAACAACTTGCCGTCAGGCCCGTTGGTGGCATTCAGAACCTCGGTGTCGGGGAACACCGAACTGTAGCGCTCGATGGCCTCGCCGGCGTTGTCGTTGAACCACAGGAACGGTGTGATCGTGATCGACATGGGTTCTCCTCCTCAGGCGTTCTGACTGGATTGGCTCTGCTCGCTGACCTGGAACCGGGCGGGAGTGGCAAGTAGGGCATCGAGTTTGTGCATCGACTGCTTCCAGCCCGTCTCGCTCATATCGCGCATCTCTTCGGGGAAGGGTCCCTGGTGGAGCTCGAGCCGCGTGCCGTTGCCCTCGGCGATGAACTCCAGGCTCAGCGTCAGCTTTGTTCCGTCCTCGATGCCGGGGAAGTCCTGGGCGATCTCATAGCCCACCAGCAACTGGTTCTCGACGACCTCGCTGAGGGTCGAAGTGATCGGGGCGGTCCATTCGGGGTTGTCGTTGTTGACCATGACCATGTTCCAGTGGCCGCCGACCTTGGCGTCGATCGAAACGGTGGCGCGCGGCGTGTGGAACACGAGCGGACCGAACCACTGGGAGATCTGCTCTTCATCGGTGAAGGCGCGGTAGACGAGCTCCGGCGGAGCGTCGAAGTAGCGGGAAATGTGAAGCTCATAGGTTTCAGTCATCGTTCTTGTCCTTGTCTTCAGTAGTGGTGGTTTCGATGTGTCGTTGTAGGGCGGCCAGGTGCTCGTCAAGGCGGTCGAAGCGTTCGTCCCACAAGCTGCTGAGGTGCTCCATCCAAGTCGTCGCCTCCTTCAGCTGCTCGGCGCGCAAGGTGCTCGTACGCCATTGGGCCTTTCGGTCGCGGGAGATGAGCCCCGCCTGTTCAAGCACTTTGAGGTGCCGGGAGACGGCCGGCAGGCTGATCGGGAACGGTTCGGCGAGTTCGGTCACTGTGACCGGTCCGCCGCCGAGTCGCAGGAGGATGTCGCGCCTCGTGGGATCGGACAGGGCCGAGAACACCCTGCTGAGTTGATCAGTAGCCATGTCGCCCAACTCCCTTAACCGAACTGTTAATTAACAATCTGGTTAAACAGTATGACGTCGTTGGCCATTCGTCAACCCCTTGCCAGCGAAACTTCTGAACTCTACGATCGCGTGAGACACAATGGCACTGTGTATCGCACGTGATTGTGTTCCAGGAAGGGTGATCCATGCTCCTTATCGAAGGTGCCGGCCATACGTCGAGGCGTTCGCCGGCCTTGCCCTTCTTTCTCGCCGAACCCGTGCGAGGCCTCGCCAGCCATATTGCGTTTCCGCTGACGGCCTCCTTACTCGCTCGCGCTCCGCGTGGCGACGGCCACGGGGTCCTCGTCCTTCCAGGGCTCCTCGGTGATGACCTCAGTACTGTTCTGATGCGCCGATTCCTCGAGCGCCTCGGTTACGACACCAACGCCTGGGGGCTGGGGCGAAACACGGGTCCAACGCCCAAGGTCGTCGAGGGGATCCCCCGCAAACTTGATGAGATCGCCGACAGCACAGGTGGAACCGTGACCGTCATCGGCTGGAGCCTGGGTGGCATCTTTGCCCGTGAAGTCGCACGCCAGAGGCCCGAAACCGTGAGGGACGTCATTACCCTCGCGAGCCCCTTCGGCATGAGGGATGGCGAAAAGAGCCGCGCCGACGCGGCCTTCCAGCGTCACGCCCACCGTCATGTCCCGGCCGACCCTTCGGCGAGAACCCGACTGCGCGAACCCATCTCCGTGCCGTCCACGGCGATCTATTCCAGGACAGATGGCATCGTCGACTGGAGGGCTTGCACCGAACCAGCCGGTCCCAACCACGAGAACGTTGCCGTCTGCGCCAGCCACCTCGGAATCGGCGTCGACCCTTCAACGCTCTGGGTGATCGCCGATCGGCTTGCCCAGACCGAAGGCAGTTGGACCCCGTTTCGGCCGCCGGCGAAGTTTCGGGCGTTCTATCCGGAACCGGTATGACCGCGCCGACGACCCACGAAGCTCCGTGGCAATTTGCGTCCGCGTGGGGTGCCAAGGGCTACATCTCCGACCTCGGCGGCCCCGTCCACTGGATCGACTTCGGAGGTCCGGCCGATGCCACACCGATGGTGTTCGTTCACGGACTGGGCGGGTCGCACCTCAACTGGGCGCTGATCGGCAAGGCCCTCGCCGAGGGCAGGCGTGCGGTCGCCATCGACCTCCATGGCTTCGGCCTGACTCCGGGCCGACGTACGACCTCGACGGTCCAGGCCAACGCCAAGCTCCTCGACCGCTTCCTGCGGGAGGTCATCGGCACGCCGGTCATACTCGTCGGCAACTCGATGGGCGGATTGATCTCGATCATGCAGGCCGCCGCCCACCCCGAAACGGTCACGGGGCTGGTCCTCGTCGACCCCGCACTCCCGATGCCGAAACGACTCCCAGATCCTGGCGTCGCGGCGACCTTCGTTGTGTATGCCGTGCCCGGCCTGGGCGAGGTGTCGATGCGGGCAATGCAGAGACGGCTTTCGCCTGAGGAACTCGTCCACCGGATCATCAATCTGTGCTTCGCCGACCCGGGGCGGGCCAATCCCCAGATGATCGAGATCGGTGCAAATCTCGTCAGGGAACGTCAGCAAATCGCCCGCAAGGAGGAGTCGTTCCTCGGTGCGGCGCGTTCGCTGATGAAACTGCTGATGGGGCGGGCCAAAATCGAATCGCTGATGGACAGTGTCGACGTCCCTGTTTTGCTCATCCACGGCGAGGACGACCGCCTCGTCCCGATTGCTTCGGCCCAACGGGTCGCGGATGCCCGGCCTTGGTGGGAGACGTCCTTCCTGCCGGGCATCGGCCATACACCGCAACTCGAGGACCCCGAGCAAACGATCGGCATACTCCGAAATTGGCTGGCAAGCGTGCCTGCCCTCGCGACAAGCTGAGGAGAACCCATGCAACAACTCACCGGACTCGACGCGGTATTCCTGGCACTCGAGACCACCAATTCGACTGGTCATGTCGGCGGTGTGTGTCTGCTTGACCCGAGTGACGCCCCGAAGCCACTTGACCTCGCGACCCTTACCGAAGTGATGGCGCAACGACTTCCGCTCGTTCCGGTGATGCGCCGCAAACTCCTCGAGGCTCCATTTGGGCTTGACCAGCCGTATTGGATAGACGACGCCGATTTTGATATCGAATATCACATCCGTGAGGTCGCGTTGCCCGCTCCGGGAACGCAGGCCCAACTGACGGAACAGGTCGCCCGGCTGCATGCCCGACCCCTGGATCGCCGCCGGCCGATGTGGGAGATCTACCTGATCACCGGCCTCGAAGAAGGACGCGTCGCGGTCTACACCAAGGTGCATCACTCGGCCATCGACGGAGCTTCAGGCGCCGAACTCCTGACAGTTCTGCTCGACCTCGTTCCCGAGGGGCGCGACCTTCCGGCAGCGACACCGTTCGTGGCGGCCAAGGCTCCATCGACCGGAACGATTGCCCTTCGTACGGCGACGCGGCTGGCGTGGCGCCCGGTCGATTCGATCAGGCTGACCGGGGGGATCGTCAAGGCTGTGCCCTCGCTGGCCCCACTCGCGGGAACGTTCATCGGTGGCATGCTCGGGCTCAACAAGGGTGACGGCGGCGTCATTTCGAACAAGGCCGGCCGCGCCCCAGGCACCCCGTTCAACAAACCGATCACTCCGCACCGTCGAGTCGCTTTCCGCAGCGTCGACCTCGCCGATGTCAAAGAGGTCAAGAATGCTTTCGGCGTCTCGGTCAACGACGTGGTGATGGGTATGTGCGCCGGTGCCTTGCGGCGCTGGCTCCTGGATCACGACGCGTTGCCGGACACTCCATTGGTGGCCATGGTGCCCGTGTCGGTACGCGATCCCGCAGCGAAGGGCGATCTCGGCAACCGGGTCTCGGCGATGTTGGCGACACTGCCCACCCATCTCAGCGATCCGGTGCAGCGGCTCGCCATCGCCCATGAGGCGACCAAGGCTGCCAAGGCCCAGCAAGCTGCGATTCCCCAGGGTCTTGTCGACGACATTTCCGACTTCGCGCCGCCGGCACTCACGGCACGTGCAGCGAGAGTCGTGTTTGCCACGGGTGTCCTGCATCGGTTGCCGGCTTTCAACGTCACCATCTCCAATGTTCCGGGGCCCAACATCCCGGTCTTCCTCGGCGGCGCTCGGCTCCTTGCGCAATATCCGGTGTCGGTGGTGACCGATGGCCAGGGCCTCAACATCACCCTCGT
>JBDSQP010000172.1:0-2357 GCA_039929755.1 Aeromicrobium sp.
TTGGACGCCCAACCCTTGACCGTGCCGTTGAGAGAGGCTTGAAGACTGTGCAGCGTCTGGCCGGATGAGACCGATCCGTCTGCAGCAAACGTGCCGCCGACGTTCATCAGCCCCAGAGAAAGACCGACTGCGCGCGTTACGTCATCGGTCTTGGCCCACTGCTCGGGCGTGCCCTTGCCGACGATGTTCCAGTGGTTGTCGCCGAGGTCGGTGAGCGTCGTCAATCCCTGTTCGGCTTGATAGAGCAATGTTGAAACGAGTGCTTTGCCGGGCAGGCGTTCGTCGGTCACAAAGGCTGTCTGCACCGGTCCCAGCATTGCCGGCGGCTCGTACATAACCGGGAACCCGGGCGGCTCCTCGCGTGTGCGGCGCTCCCAGAAGTAGCCCACGAGAAGCCCGACTACCGAGAGAGCAAGCAGCAGCCCCGCGAGAGTCAGCGATCGGCCGTAGATGTTGTCAAAGGCGACTGGCCAGGGGAGCGTGTGTCGATGCGGCGCCTTGGTCGGAATGTCGATCAGGACACTGACCGGAGTTCGTGGAGGCAAGGCCTCGGTCGTCACGGTGATGCTCTTGGTTCCCAGGCCGGTGACTTTGCACGGGAACGAGGAGCTTCGGGTAGTCGATGCACAGTGGACATCATTTGTGGGAGCCGGCAAATTGATCTGCACGTTCGACTTGGCAATATCCATCTGCCAACCGGGGGCGACGACTTGCCAGGCAAATAGTGAATGACCCTTTTTCTTGCCGGCCCAACTCGACGACGTGTCCTTGCCATTCGCCGTATTGGTTGGTGCCAGGGCTCCCGCAATGTGGTACTTGATCCGGTAGACGTGGCTGCCTTCTGACACGTAATTGTCTGCGTCGCCGATTTTCGCGACCCGGAACCGCTTGCCCTTCTCCCAAGACAGGGCGGCCTTTTCGCCTTGCCCGTCACGCGATACGCCGATGCCCTTCGGCACGTATCGGATGCCGGAGTTGGCGCTGTCTGCCGTGTCCCAGAACCGGAAGATGCCGTGGCGCCCATACGGGAATTCGGCAGTGATCGTCTCGGCCGCATCCAGTCTGCCGTCGGCGGCAATCGTGTAGACGGCGTGATAGTCGGTGATGGTGACCGGGTCCGGCGATGTGGCGCTGCCCGACGTGTCGAGCGCCTGTAACAGTGGCCAGAAAAGTCCAACAGCCGTGACCAGAGCTACGACCAATGACGCAAGGATCCGCTTCATGCTCGAATGCTAGTGGTTAGGGGAGTCGGGTGGTACGAACATGGAAATACCCCTCGGTGCAAGAACTTGCAGAGGTGTGCAAGAATATGTGACATGTCCAAAGTCTTGACCAGTCTCCCCGCCGGCGAACGCGTCGGCATCGCCTTTTCCGGAGGCCTTGATACCTCCGTCGCGGTCGCGTGGATGCGCGACAAGGGCGCCATTCCCTGCACCTACACCGCCGATATCGGCCAGTACGACGAACCTGACATCGAGTCGGTCCCGGGCCGCGCGATGGAGTACGGCGCCGAATTGGCACGCCTCATCGACTGCAAGCGTCCCCTCGTCGACGAAGGCCTTGCCGCGCTGGCCTGCGGGGCGTTCCACATCCGCTCGGGAGGTCGTACGTACTTCAACACGACCCCGCTGGGTCGTGCCGTGACCGGAACCTTGCTCGTGCGGGCGATGCATGAAGACGGCGTCGACATCTGGGGCGACGGCTCGACCTTCAAGGGCAACGACATCGAGAGGTTCTACCGCTACGGCCTGCTCGCGAACCCCGATCTGCGCATCTACAAGCCGTGGCTCGATGCAGACTTCGTGCACGAGCTCGGTGGCCGGACCGAGATGAGCGAGTGGCTCACCGAGCGGGGCCTGCCGTATCGCGACAGCCATGAGAAGGCCTACTCGACCGATGCCAACATTTGGGGCGCGACTCACGAAGCCAAAACCCTCGAGCACCTCGACACGTCACTAGAGTCGGTCGAACCGATCATGGGCGTCAAGTTCTGGGTTCCTGAGGTGGAGATCGTGCCCGAGGAAGTGACGATCTCGTTCGAGGCCGGCCGACCGGTGGCGATCAACGGTGAGACGTTCGGCGGCGACCCGGTCGCGCTGGTCCATGAGGCCAACACAATCGGTGGCCGTCACGGCGTCGGTATGTCCGACCAGATCGAGAACCGCATCATCGAGGCCAAGAGCCGGGGCATCTACGAGGCTCCCGGAATGGCGTTGCTGCACATCGCGTACGAACGCCTCGTCAACGCGATTCACAATGAGGACACGATCGCCAACTTCCACCAGCACGGTAGACGCCTCGGCAGGCTCATGTACGAAGGTCGCTGGCTCGACCCTCAGGCAATGATGCTGAGGGAG
>JBDSQP010000173.1:0-3362 GCA_039929755.1 Aeromicrobium sp.
GGGACGGCCTTCACCTGGGTTCTGACGATGATGGCCCGCAAGACGAGAAGTCCTGACGGGACGGGTGCACTGTCGGGCTTCGTCCAGAGCGTCGGCTACCTGATCGCCGCCGCCGGACCCTTCGGCATGGGCCTGCTTCACGATGCGAGCGGGTCATGGGACGCGGGGCTCGTCGCGATGGCGACTCTCGCCCTGGTCATGATCGGTTTGGGAGCCCTCATGTGGCGGTGGAACACGTTCGAAGAGACGATCGGCAGATGATGAATCGCGAAGAGGTCGAAGCCTTCCTGATTGGCGCCCAGGATCTGAGCGGCCGGGCGTTACGGGAAGGCATGCAAGCGGTGTTCGAGTCGGCTCCTCGTCACCTCGACATCCTTCGCAACAACCTCCGCTAGGTCCGACTGCTTCAGCTGCGTGCCGTCTGGTGGCCGGTTCCGATGTGAAGCCGACCGATCCACGAGGCCACGGCGACCTTGATTCCGCGCTGGCTCCTGGCGTGGTTGAACTCCTGGATTCGGCGTTCGGCAAGGATCCGGCGCCGCTCGAGATCACGAACGAGTTCCCGCTCGTTCTGGCGGTACTGCATTGTTGCGAAGTATTCCGATGTAGACATGTGACTGATCCCCTTCCTGGGGTGTTTCCGATACCTCCATCCTTGTTTCCAAGGTGGGGTCGGAACATCAGACAGATGCCCTATCTTTCGATCGACCAGCCGACTAAGGCCTTAGCCGTGGGCTTAGGTGCCCACACTCTATAAACGCCCACGCTGTTAAACGACAGAGAGCGGGAGCAGCGTCTTGCCCGTGGGGCCGACCTGGATCTCGAGGTCCATCTGGGGGCAGACGCCGCAGTCAAAGCAGGGCGTCCAGCGGCAGTCCTCAACCTCGAGGGCACCATCGGGATTGAGCGAATCCTGCCAGTCTTCCCACAGCCAATCGCGGTCCAGACCCGAGTCCAGGTGGTCCCACGGGAGCACCTCGGCATAGTCGCGTTCACGGACGGTGTACCAATCGAGATCGACAGGCTCACCGGTCAGCGCTTCGGCGGTCTTGGCTTCCCAACGGTCGTACGAGAAGTGCTCGCTCCACCCGTCGAATCGGCCACCATCGCGCCATACGGCCTCGATGATCCGGCCCACACGGCGGTCACCGCGAGAGAGCAGCCCTTCGATCGTTCCGGGCTTGCCATCGTGATAGCGGAAACCGATCGATCGGCCGTACTTCTTGTCTTGCTGGACGGACGAGCGGAGCTTCTGCAGGCGCGCATCCGTCGTCTCGTGGTCGAGTTGGCTGGCCCATTGGAAGGGCGTATGGGGCTTGGGCACGAAACCTCCGATGGACACCGTGCACCGGATGTCCTTGCGCCCGGAAACTTCGCGACCAGTTTCGATGACCTTACGGGCAAGCTCACCGATCTGCATGACGTCGTCGTCGGTCTCGGTCGGCAGCCCGCACATGAAATAGAGCTTGACCTGGCGCCAACCGTGCGAATAGGCAGCCGACACCGTTTTGATGAGGTCTTCCTCGGTGACCATCTTGTTGATCACCTTGCGAAGGCGTTCGCTACCGCCTTCGGGTGCGAATGTGAGGCCGGAGCGTCGGCCGTTGCGGCTGAACTCGTTGGCCAGGGTGATGTTGAATGCGTCGACTCGGGTCGAAGGGAGCGAAAGGGAGGTGTTGCTGCCTTCGTAACGGTCGCCGAGGCCCTTGGCGATTTCGGCGATTTCGGAGTGATCTGCGCTCGACAGGCTGAGCAGGCCGACCTCGTCGAGACCAGTCTTTTTGAGGCCATTCTCGACCATCTCGCCGATCGTCGTGATCGAGCGCTCGCGCACGGGGCGAGTGATCATGCCCGCCTGGCAGAAGCGGCAGCCTCGCGTACAGCCACGAAAGATCTCGACCGAATAGCGCTCGTGCACGGTTTCGGCGAGCGGAACCAAGGGGTTTTTGGGATAGGGCCACGCATCGAGGTCCATCAGCGTGTGCTTGGAGATCCGCCACGGGACGCCGGGTTTGTTGGGTACGACGCGCTGGATGCGGCCGTCGGGAAGGTAGGTCACGTCATAGAACTTCGGTACGTAGACGCCCCCCGACGATGCGAGGCGCAACAGGAGTTCGTCACGTCCGCCGGGGCTACCCTCGCCCTTCCACTCGCGGATCACCTCGCTGATTTTGAGGACGACTTCTTCGCCGTCGCCGAGGACAGCGGCATCGATGAAGTCGGCAATGGGCTCGGGATTGAACGCTGAGTGGCCGCCGGCCAGCACGATCGGGTCGTCGTCGGTGCGGTCGACAGCATGCATCGCGACCCCCGACAGATCCAAGGCAGTCAGGAGGTTCGTGTAGCCGAGTTCTGTCGCGAACGAAACGCCAAGGATGTCGAATGCTGAGACGGGCCTGTGTGAATCGACCGTGAACTGGGGGATTGCGTTGTCTCGCATGACTTGTTCCATGTCCGCGAACACTGCATACGTACGCTCGGCGAGGATCCATTCGCGCTCATTGAGGACTTCGTAGAGGATCTGGACACCCTGATTGGGAAGGCCCACCTCATAGGCGTCCGGGTACATGAGCGCCCAGCGCACCTCGACCGAATCCCACTCCTTGACGGTGGAGTTGAGTTCGCCACCGACGTACTGGATGGGCTTGCTCACAGTGGGAAGCAAGGGCTCCAGGCGCGGAAACAGGGACTCGACAGTCATATGACTAGGGTAACTGCCCGTTCAGCGGGCAATTTGATGAGTCAACGCGAATGCTATGCATGCTCTGTCGCGCAATTGTAGGATGCTGCCAATTCAGGCGACAGGGAGCGGCCGCCCCACCTGTTGAGGAGTTGCCATGAGGCTTCCAAACGGTTCGCGCACAACGTTCCTTGCTGCGCTTTTCATCGTCGGTTCGGTCGTGAGTTTTGGCGTGACGGCGGATGCGGCACCATCGACGTGGACGGTGCAAACCACCCCCAACCCCAACGGCGCCGCATACAACTACTTGTCCGGGGTGTCCTGTGTGTCGGCGACGGCCTGCTCCGCCGTCGGCAACTACGACCTCAGCAGTGGCGGCACCAAGACGTTGGCCGAACGGTGGAACGGCACCGACTGGGCCGTCAAGTACACCCCCAACCCCACCGGCGCCACAACAAGTTACCTGAACGGGCTGTCCTGCACCTCGGCGACTGCGTGCACCGCCGTCGGCTACTACCACCCCAGCAGTGGCGGCACCAAGACGTTGGTCGAACGGCGGAACGGCGCCAACTGGGCCGTCACGACTACCCCCAACCCCACCGGCAACAGCTACTTGTCCGGGGTGTCCTGTGCGTCGGCGACCGCCTGCACCGCCGTCGGCCACTACTCAGGCAGTGGCGGC
>JBDSQP010000174.1:0-9523 GCA_039929755.1 Aeromicrobium sp.
TGCCCCAGGCGAGGTACTTGGCGGTCAGGTTGATCATCGTGGCGAAGCGGTTGCGGTTGCCGAGGAGCGTGGCGACGTGGAGAGCGACCCAGATGAACCAGGCCGGGAAGCCGGTGAGCCTTGGGAAATGGGCGATCTCGGCGATGGCCGACGCACGACCGATCGTGGCCATCGTGCCCTTGTCGGAATACTTGAAGGGCTTGGCTGTCTTGCCCTTCAGCTCCTTGGCGATGACCTTCGCGACGTGCTTGCCACCCTGGATCGCCGGTTGCGCGAGTTGCGGAAGAGGATCCGGGCCGATGGCCACGTCGCCTATCGCATAGACCGTGTCGAGCCCCTTGACCTTCCAGTGCTCGTCGACTTCGATGCGGCCGCCGCGACCTTGCGGGACGTCCCAGCCCTTGACGGTTTCGTGGGCCGTGATGCCACTCGCCCAGACAACGATGCTGGCCTCGAGGAACTCCTCCTCGTCACCGGTCATGACGACGACGCCGTTTTCGCGAACTTCCTTGACGGCCGTCTTGAGGCGCAGGTCGACATTGCGCTTGACGAGGGCCTTGCGTGCGTACTCGCGAAGCTTGGGATGGAACGGGGCTAGGACGTGCTCGCCCATTTCGACCAAGGTGATGTGGACATGGCTCGTGTCGAGCTCTGGGTAAGTCGTTGGCATGTCGTTGTTGCGGAGTTCGGCAAAAGCACCAGCCGTCTCGACGCCGGTCGCGCCACCGCCCACGACGATGATGCGCAGATCGTCGTCGACGCGGTTGACGACGGCGTTCTCGAGGGCCGCGAACATACGGTCACGCACGGCGAGTGCCTGCGAACGCTTGTAAAGCGGCATCGAGAATTCCTCGGCACCGGGAATGCCGAAGAAGTTGGTGGTCACGCCGGCCGCGATGATCAGGTAGTCGTACGAAATGGTCTGGCCGCTCTGGAGGCCGAGAGTCTTGGTCTTGTGGTCGGCCGTCAGGACAACACCCTTGACGAAGCGGACGTTGTCCTGCTTCGCGCGAATCGCTCTCAGGAACCACGTGACGTCGCCGGGATTGAGACTTGCGGTGGCGACTTGGTAGAGCAACGGCTGAAACGTGTTGTAGGTGTGGCGGTCGATAAGCGTGACATCGACATCGGCGTGCTTGAGTTTGCGGACGGCCGCAATGCCACCGAATCCGCCCCCGAGGACGACGACATGCGGACGCTTTGACGAGGAGGTTGCATTGTCGGCCATGTCGGGAAGTTTATCGGTGCGCAACCTCAGGTTGTACACCGATTCCACTGATCACGATTTGGTCAAGATTTGTCGAACCACGCACGGGATTCGGGACGTCTGAGCAGGACCAAGGTGGCGATTGCGCCCGCGGTCCAGACGAGTCCGAGCGGGAATGCCGCGACGCTGACGGGCACCGTGATGAACGTCAGCACAATGAGCAGGATGCGACCGATGCGGCTTCTGGCCAGGGTCGCGCCGGCTGCGGCAACGGCAAAGAGGGAGAGCACGACGGCAATGCTGCAGCCGATGAACATCGCGCGCGCGAGTTCGGTCGGCGTCGTGCCAATCTGGCGAACGGTGTCCTTCATGAACGGGTTGTCGCTCAGGATGCGTATGTATTCGGACTTGGCCGCAATGTAGAACAGCGCATTGCCACCTGACACGAAGGCCACCAGCGCCGACATGATGAGCGCGATCAGACCGGAGGCGAGAACCGGCTGCGGTCGGGGCGCCTTCACGATGGCCGTTTGGGCGACGGGCACGACCGGGGCTGGAGGTGCCACCGGAACCGAGAACGGATCCGGCCGCACCACGACTGGCGCTTCCATCTTGCCGTTCTTGATCGCGAACCATTGCCGCGATTCGGCTGTCCAGAGGTAGATGCCACAGAAGATGGAGAAGGCGGCCGGCAGGATCCCGAAGAGTCCTCCTGCAAGGAACAGGACGCTCGACAATCCGCAGATCACGGTGAGGATCACGCGCGAGGCCTGATGGCCGAGGGCCGTTTAGACCGCGAACACGATGCCCGCTGCGGCGACGGCCGCGGCACCAATCAATGCCCAGCGAAGCCAGCCCATGACATCGGTGACTTCAAGTCCGTAGGTCTTGAACGGTTCTTCGGCGAGCACCTTTCTGACCTGGTCCTGCACCTCGATCGAGCCCCAATTGGCCAACGTCGAGCCCGCGCCGAACAACAGGATGAGACAGCTCAAACCCACATACAAGCAGGCGGTCGTCACCCTCGGCGGTCGGGTCAAAGCGGGTGCATTCATGTGTCCATCCCATCACGCCCGCCGCGCAACCCCAAACCCACGTCAGCGCGAGGTGACAGTCAGGAAGTCGGCGTCCGGCTCGCGGTCGACGACCACCGTGTCGCCGTCACGGACCTCTCCGGCGAGCAGTGCCTTGGCCAGCTTGTCGCCGATCGACTGTTGCACGAGTCGACGAAGCGGTCGTGCACCGTAGGCCGGATCCCAACCCGTGAGCGCAAGCCATTCGCGGGCGGCATCGGTCACCTCGAGGTTGATTCGCCGGCCGACGAGTCGTTTGCCAAGTGCGTCGATCTGGAGGTCGACGATGTGGGCGAGCTCCTCGGTCCCGAGCGCATCGAACATCACGATCTCATCGAGTCGGTTGAGGAACTCGGGCTTGAATGACGCCTTGACGACCTCCATGACCGCGTCCCTCTTGTCGTCTTCACTCAACGCGCTGTCCGACAAAAACCGTGAACCCAGGTTCGACGTCAGCACCAGGATCACGTTGCGGAAGTCGACCGTACGTCCCTGGCCGTCGGTCAAGCGACCGTCATCGAGAACCTGCAGGAGGATATCGAAGACCTCGGGGTGTGCCTTTTCGACCTCGTCGAGCAGGACGACCGAGTACGGGCGTCGCCGAACGGCCTCGGTGAGCTGGCCGCCTTCGTCGTAGCCGACGTACCCGGGAGGTGCACCGACGAGCCGACTGACCGAATGCTTCTCGGAGTATTCGCTCATGTCGATGCGGATGATCGCCCGCTCGTCGTCAAACAGGAATTCGGCGAGGGTCTTGGCGAGCTCGGTCTTGCCGACACCGGTGGGTCCGAGGAACAGGAATGAACCGGTCGGACGGTCGGGGTCGGAGATGCCTGCGCGCGAACGGCGTACAGCATCGGACACAGCGACGACGGCCTTCTTCTGGCCGATCAAACGCTTGCCGAGCTCTTCTTCCATACGCAGCAACTTGCCGGTTTCGCCCTCGAGTAAACGCCCGGTGGGGATGCCGGTCCAGGCGGCGACTACTTCGGCGATGTCATCGGCGCCGACTTCTTCGTGAACCATCAGGTCGGCCTTGTCAGCCGGTTCTGCGGCCTGTGCAGCTTCGAGTGCCGCCTCCATGCCCGGAATCTCGCCGTAGTTGAGCCGGGATGCGGTTTCGAAATCGCCTTCACGCTGGGCGCGCTCGGCGGCGGATCGGGCCTCGTCGATGCGTTCCTTGATCTCGCCGACGGCATTGAGGCTCTGCTTCTCGCGTTCCCAGCGCGCCTCCAGCCCGCGGAGCTGTTCTTGCTTGTCGGCAAGTTCGACGCGCAACTTGACGAGGCGATCCTTGCTCGCGTCGTCCTCTTCCTTGGCGAGGTGCATTTCTTCCATCGTCAACCGGTCGCAGGAGCGACGGAGCTCGTCGATCTCGATGGGACTCGAGTCGATCTCCATACGCAGGCGGCTTCCGGCCTCATCGATGAGGTCGATCGCCTTGTCAGGGAGCTGGCGGCCCGGGATGTATCGGTCGGACAGTGTCGCGGCAGCCACCAGCGCGGCATCGGTATAGGCGATCTTGTGGTGGGCTTCGTACTTGGGCTTGAGGCCGCGAAGAATGGCGATCGTGTCTTCGGCTGTGGGTTCGCCGATGAAGACCTGCTGGAAACGGCGCTCGAGAGCGGGATCCTTTTCGATGCGCTCACGGTATTCGTCGAGAGTCGTCGCACCGATCATCCGGAGTTCGCCTCGGGCGAGCATCGGCTTGAGCATGTTGCCCGCATCCATCGCGCTGTCACCGCCGGCACCTGCGCCGACCACGGTATGCAACTCGTCGATGAACGTGATGATCTGGCCGTCGGACTCTTTGATCTCGGCGAGAACCGCCTTGAGACGCTCCTCGAATTCGCCGCGGTACTTGGCACCGGCGACCATCGCACTCAGTTCGAGCGAGATCAGTCGGCGACCGCGCAGGGATTCGGGTACGTCACCGGCGACTATGCGCTGTGCAAGGCCTTCGACGACGGCGGTCTTGCCGACGCCTGGCTCACCGATGAGGACGGGGTTGTTCTTCGTACGACGGCTCAGGACCTGGATGACGCGACGGATCTCGCTGTCGCGGCCGATGACCGGATCAAGTTTTCCTTCGCGGGCAACGGCGGTCAGGTCAACGCCATACTTCTCCAGCGATTGGTATGTGTCCTCCGCGTCCTGGCTCGTGACACGAGTCGTGCCGCGAATCGAGGCAAAGGCCGCCTGCAGCGAATCGGCTGAGGCTCCGGCTTCTTCGAGGACGGTCTTGGCGGCTGAGTCGACCGTGGCAAGGCCTACGACAAAGTGCTCCGTCGAGACGAACTCATCGCCGAGTTGAGCGGCCAGGTCCTGGGCCCGCTGCAGAACCTCATGGCTCGCGCGGCTCAGCCCGGGATTCTGCACGCTCGCACCACTGGCCGAAGGCATTGCATCGAGATCAGATTTCAGTCCCGATGCGACGGCCTGGGCGTCAACACCGGCGGCGTTCAAGAGGGGAACCGCGGTGCCACCCTCCTGGCTCAGAAGGGCCCAGAGAATATGGGCGGGCTCGACCGAAGGATTGCCCGCGGCGGCGGCCGCCGAAATGGCGCTGCCGAGTGCTTGTTGGCTCCGTGTGGTGAATTTCGATGCGTCCATGTGTCCCCTTGGTCATGAGAAGGCGGTCACTTATTTCAACGGGCTTGAAGTTGAGTCTATTCCTATCAACTTTGGCAAATTTTGGCCGCTTCAGGCGAGGGATTTGAGCGCCGCGGCGGCTGCATTTGCACCGCCCATACCGTGGACTCCGCCGCCGGGAGGCGTGGAGGCCGAGCACAAATAGAGGCCTTTGGCGCCCAGACTGTAGGGATTGAGCGAGAACCTCGGACGCATCACGACCTGCCAGGGGCTGTTTGCGCCGCCGCCGATGTCGCCGCCCGTGTAGTTGGCGTTGTGCGCCTCGAGCTGTGCCGGCGTACTGACCGACGTCGCAACGATTCGGTCGCGGAACCCTGGCGCGAAACGTTCGATCTGGTTGATGACGATCTCCGTCGCGTCACCGGTGTAACCGTTGGGCACATGCGCATAGGACCAGATCGGATGGACATTGCCGACCGAACGGCTCGGGTCGGCAAGATATTGCTGGCACAGCAGGATGAAGGGCCGCTCTGGCATACGTCCGGCGTGGACCTCCTTCTCGGCGGCGTTGATCTGCTCGATCGTGCCGCCAAGGTGGACTGTGCCCGCCTTGCGTGCCCACTCGTTGGCCCAGGGCACACCGCCATCGACCGCGAAGTCGACCTTGAACACGCCTGGCCCGCTCTTCCAACGGCGGATCGACCTGGCGACACGACCGGGTATGCGGTTGCCGGCGATACGCAGGGCGGCGGCGGGCGAAGTGTCGAACATGACGATGTCAGCCTCGGGCAGTTCCGTCACCTCGTGCCCGGTCTCGATCTTGCCGCCGTGCGAGACGAGCAGGGAGGCCAGCGCATTGGCGATCGAAGACGATCCGCCCTTGGCCACCGGCCAACCATAGGCGTGGCCAACCGCTCCAAACATGAGTCCCAACCCGCCGGTCGTCGGTCGGCTGAGTGGTTGGATCGCATGGGCCGCCAGGCCGGCGAAGAGCCCGCGGGCCTCATCGGTCTGCCAGCGTCGGGCAACCCAGGTGGCCGGCTGCAAGGCCCGTGAGCCGAAGCTCGCCATCCTGATCGGATGACCGGGGACGTGCACGATAGGCCGAAAGATCTCACCGATCAGGACGTCGATATTGCCGGCGAGGGGCTCATACAATTTGCGCCAGGCCTTGCCATCGGCGCCAAGGCCTTCGACGGTGCGGGCAAGGTCCTTGAACATGACTCCGGCACGGCCACCGTCGATGGGATGGGCGGCGTCGACTTCCGGCCACAGCCATTCGAGGCCATGGGCGGCGAGATCAAGGGTCTGGAAGAACGGTGAGGCAACGCCGGTCGGGTGGGTGGCCGAACATTCGTCATGGATGAGGCCCGGGAGCGTGAGTTCGGCCGAACGGGTGCCGCCGCCAATCTGGTCGGCGGCTTCAAGAACCGTGACATCGACTCCGGCCTGGGCAAGCGCAACGGCCGCGGCCAGCCCGTTGGGACCCGATCCCACGACAACGGCACTGGTCATGCAGTCAGGCTACCGTCCACCATCGGGTGCAGCGGGATCGAACCGTCCCACGGCTGACGAGTGAGCATGTCGTTGACATCGACAAACCCCTCCTCGATCTGCCCCTTGGCCGCATCGACCAGCCGATAGTGCTGCGTATGCCCGCCGAACGGCTGCGACTCGAGCATGACCACCCGGAGTTCGCCGTCCTCGAAGTTGCACCGCTCCTGAAGGGCGGCCAGCAACTGTTCGTTGTGCAGGTGGCCCTCGCCGAAGTTCCAGCCGATAGAGACACCGGCGACGAATTCGCCGTCCATGAACAAATAGGACTCGTGACCGGCCCCGGCCGCGCGAGCGCCAAGGGTGAACAGTGCCCGGCCGTGGGAATGCAGGGCACGGAAGGCGTAGCCCTTGCCGAGCATCAGCGCGGCGTCGTCGACCGGATACAGCTTTTGGAGCTGTTGATGCGGAAGGACAGATGACTTGATGACATGGGCGTCGAACTTCTCGATCGCGCAGTCCGAGAACGCCCACATCGAAGTCGCCCAGTTGCCGGCGTAGTAACGCATGGCGGGTAGGAACGACACCTGCGCCGGCTTGAGGTTGCCCCACACGATCGTGATCGGCACGAGGGCGAAGAGGCCGAAGACGAGCAGTGGCTGCGTGACATCGCTGAACCCGTAGGCGGCGTTGTGCCCGAACAGGAACAGGGCCGAAAAGATCATCATGACGTTCCACTCGAGCGGCACGCCCATCGGCAACGCCGACAGGATCTGCAAATGGAAAAGAACCATCACGGTCAGCGCGATCGCGGTGACCGTGCCGCCTCTCGCCGACAACAGGATGAGCGGGACGCCATACTCGACGACCGTGCCGCCGTGCGCGAGGGCACGAGCCACACCTGAGGGTCGGATGTCGTCAGGCACGCTCTTCCACAGGCGCCGCTTGAACGCGCGCGGCATCAATGGCGCATTGCTCATCATCGTCGCGACTACGAAAGGAAAGTGCTTGTTGAGCTTGGACGTCGCCGCGCCCCACCAGAGCGCCATCATGATGAGTTTGGCCGCGAAGATCATGTCGACATAGGGGAAGAAGAACACGAGCAGAGTCACCCAGTAGTGCTCGGCGCGGGCCGCCAGAAAGATCGTCTTGTCGCGCAGACCGATGACCGGCAAGACGACCGCGAGTGGGACCAGCCGGGATGTCTCGATGAGGCCTACCGTGCTGCCATCGAGGGCCGTGGCGCTTCGATCGCCCGGAGACAACAACAGATATAGGGCAGAAGCAATCACCGCCACATACAGAATGATGTCGATGATCGAACGCTTCGTGCCGGCGGTCAGCGGGACGCGGCCCGGCCACGGTGGGAGCCGGATCGTGCCCGGACGCAGCCAGTGCAGGAATGAGCCGATCGGCGGAAGGAAGCGCAGCGTCAAAGGACCGAAGCCGCAACCGAAACCAAGTACCTCGAACATCAGCGTCCAGATGACGGCCTTCTGGAACACGATCGGCTCGCTCCACCAATCGCCCAGGTTGCCGAGCGTGCCGATGCCCGGTGTCGAAGCGGCGAATGCGAGACCACCGAGCACGTAGAGCCCGATCTTGACGGCGTACAGGATGTAGACGCCCCACGGCGTACCGAACCCGTTTTCGGCCCAATGCCGTGCCATCGGTTTGATGCGTTCGAGTCTCGATTTTGCCGACCATTCAGCAACGTCAAGCTTCGGAAGGGCAGGCGACATGAATCCCATGCCCGAACATTAGGCCAGTTATGTGACGTATGCCACGTGACGCATCGTGAGACAGGGCCGATTCCGCGAGTTCGGCGAATTAGGTTTGCCTAAGAGTCTCGGATACAAAAACGTCTCGAAAGCAGACTCCACAATATTAGGAGCCAATATGAGCAGGCAGTTGAGGGTCGCCGTGATCGGCGCCGGTCCGGCAGGTATCTACGCCTCCGACATCCTTGCCAAGTCCGAAGTCGACGTGCGTGTGGACATCATCGAGCGCGACCCGACACCCTTCGGTTTGATCCGCTATGGCGTCGCTCCCGATCACCCGCGCATCAAGGAAATCATCAAGGCGCTCAAACGCGTGCTGTCACACGACGACATCCGCTTCATCGGTAACGTCAACTACGGCAGTGACCTCAAGCTCGACGACCTCCGCCTTTTCTATGACGCCGTCATCTTCGCAACCGGCGCCGACAAGGACCGCGACCTCCGCATCCCGGGCGTCGACCTGCACGGTTCGTATGGCGCCGCCGACTTCGTCTCCTGGTACGACGGCCACCCCGAGGCCCCTCGCGACTGGGACTTCCAGGCCCATGCCGAACAGGTAGCCGTCCTCGGCGTCGGCAACGTCGGCCTCGACGTCGCTCGCATCCTTGCCAAGACGGCCGAAGAGCTCCGCGTCACCGAGATCGCTGACAACGTCTACGACGGACTGCGCAAGAACGTTGCGAAGGACATCCACGTGTTCGCCAGGCGCGGACCGGCACAGGTGAAGTTCACCCCGATGGAGTTGCGCGAGCTGTCACACTCCCCGAACATCGACGTCGTCGTTCACCCCGAGGGCTTCGAGCTCGACGAGGGTTCGATGGAGGCGATTCGCGGGTCCAAGTCGGTCAAGCTCGTTGTGGACGTGCTGCAGAATTACCTCGCCAAGGACACGACTAACGCCGCGCACCGTATCCATATCCACTTCTGCCAGAACCCCGTCGAGATCCTCGGGGATAACGGTCAGGTCGTCGGCCTGCGTACCGAAGTCACCGAACTCGACGGCACCGGCAACGCCGTGGGCACCGGAGAGTTCATCGACTGGCCCGTCCAGGCGGTCTACCGGGCGATCGGCTACTACTCCGACAACCTCGCCGGCATTCCCTTCGACCTTCGCGCCGGCGTCGTCCCCAACGACGGCGGACGGGTCATCGACATCGAAGGCGATCCGATGCCTGGTGCGTACGTCACCGGCTGGATCAAGCGCGGTCCGGTCGGCCTCATCGGCCATACGAAGTCCGACGCCGCCCATACGGTCGAAATGCTGCTTTCGGACATCGACAAGCTGGTCGCTCCACGGCAGCCCGAGCGCGAAGCCGTCGACAGTTATCTCGACGGGCGGGGAATCGAATACACGACCTGGGCGGGTTGGGAAAAAC
>JBDSQP010000175.1:0-13294 GCA_039929755.1 Aeromicrobium sp.
CCTTGGCGCCGAATCGAAGCGTGACGCCCTCATCGGGCTGGATTCGCATGACGAGTGCGTTCTGGCCGAGCTCTTCGACGTCGTTGCTGCCGAACGGCTGGTGCGGAGCGCGCTTGAAGACGACGGCAACTTCTGTGACGCGGCGACCCAGGCGTTTGCCCGTGCGCAGATAGAACGGGACCCCGGCCCAACGGCGGGTCGCGATGTCAATGCGCATGGCCGCGAACGTTTCTGTCGTCGATGACGCCGGGATGTCCGCTTCCTGCAGGTAGCCGGGGACTTCCTCTCCGCCCGCCCAACCTTCGGCATATTGGGCCCGCGCTGTGTGCAGATCCATCCGCGCAGGCGGGCGCGCATTTGCGAGGATCTTCTGTTTTTCGATCCGGAGGCTGTAGGCGTTGAACGAGACCGGCTCCTCCATGGCGATGAGGGCCATCAGCTGGAGAAGGTGATTCTGGATGACGTCGCGAGCGGCGCCGATGCCGTCGTAATAGCCTGCGCGCGATCCGATGCCGATGTCCTCGGCCATGGTGATCTGTACGTGATCGACAAAGTTGGAATTCCAGATCGGCTCGAACATCCCGTTGGCGAACCGGAACGCCAGGATGTTCTGGACGGTTTCCTTGCCGAGGTAGTGGTCGATGCGGAACACGCATTCGCGCGGGAAGACCTCGGACACGATGGCGTTGAGTTCCTGGGCCGATTTCAGGTCGTGGCCGAAGGGCTTCTCGATGACGACCCTGCGCCAAGCGCCAGTAGCTTCGGCGAGTCCGTGCTTCTTGAGCTTGGTGACGACGAGCGGAAACAGGGCGGGCGGGATCGAGAGGTAGAACGCGTGATTGCCGCCGGTACCCCGCTCGTTGTCGGTCTCGGCGAGCTTTGTCGCCAGTCGCTCCCAGGAATCGTCGTCGTCGAACGATCCGCCGACGAATCGCAAGCCCGCGGCGAGTTGCTTCCAGATGTTTTCGCGCCATGGTGTGCGCGCTCCGGCCTTGGCCGAGTCGTGGATGTATTTGACGAAGTCCTTGTGCTGCGTGTCTTGGCGGGCAAAACCGACCAGGGCGAAGCCGGGCGGCAACAGGCCGCGATTAGCAAGGTCGTAGATCGCCGGAATGAGCTTCTTCCTCGACAAGTCACCGGTGATCCCGAAAATGACGATGCTGCACGGCCCGGCGATCTTCGGCAGTCGCCGGTCGCGTGGATCGCGCAGCGGGTTGTCACCGATCATGCGAGCAGCTCGCGAAGTCGGGGGAGAGCTGCCGCGACTTCATGGAGGTGGAGCCTCAGAACCGGTCGGCCATGATCCCTGAGGACCTTGGCGTCGCCGGCGGCCTGGGCGTCGATGAACTCGCTGAATGTGAACTCGCGCCCGGGGATCGCGAGATCTTCGCGGGGCTCTCCGGTGATCTGGAGGAACACGCCGTTCGGCGGCCCGCCCTTGTGATACTGGCCGGTCGAGTGCAGGAACCTCGGACCCCAGCCGAATGTCACCGGCCTGCCCGTTCGAAGGGCCAGGACTTCGCGTATGGAGGCGAATTCGGCGAACTCGTGGCGATCGAGGTAGGCCTGAACCGCCAGGTACCCGCTGCTGAGGTCCATGTGGATGAGCAGGTCGAGAACGGCGTCTTCGAGCGTGGCACGATCCGTGCCGTAGACGTCGATGCCATCTGCGGAGAAGATCGGCAATTCGATGCGGTCGGAGCCTCCGAGCAATTCACGGGATGCCTTTTTGGCGCTTTCGACGTCGGGCTGGTCGAAGGGATTGATGCCAATCGACCGGCCCGCGATCGCGACAGCGTCCTCCCAGATGAGGAACAAGGCCCCCAGCCCACCCTCGACGGCGACCGAATAGCCTGACAACGCTTCAGGTGGTGTCTGGGTCCCGATCGCGACGAGCACGGAGTCCTGATTGTTCGGGTTGAAATTGATGGCGTTCTCGAATGGAACGACGACCGGCAAAATGCCTTTGCCGTCCTTCCCAGTCGATTCGGCAACCAACTGCTCGATCCAATCGCCGATGTCGTGGCGAGTCTGGTCGGCGATGACGAGTTTGTCCACGCCGGCGTGGTTGGCGACGCCGAGCAGGGTCCCGAGCCGCAGGCCCGGATTATCAGCACTGTCATTACCCTGGGTCTTCGAAGCCTCCTGGGCTTCGTCGAGAAGTTGGCCTATCGGGGCGCCGGCCAAACCGCTCGGGACCAGGCCGAATGCGGTCAAGGCGGAGTAGCGGCCGCCGACATGGGGATCGGCGCGAAAGACCCGATATCCGGCCGCAGTGGCTTCCTTGTCAAGAGGTGAGTCCGGGTCGGTGACCACGATGATGTGATCGGCAGGATCGAGGTCGGCATCGCGGAAAGCTGCCTCATACACGCGACGTTGGGAGTCGGTCTCGACGGTCCCACCGGATTTGCTCGAGACCACGACGATGCTTCGCTGCAGGCGATCGTCGAGTGCCGCACGGACCATGTCTGGCTGGGAAGAGTCCAAAATTGTGAGCTCGACTTCGGCAGCACGGCAGATGACTTCGGGGGCGAGTGACGAACCCCCCATGCCGCACAACACGACGTGATCAAGGTTCTTGGCGTTTAGTTCCTCCCGCAACGCCTCTATCTCCTTGACGAGCGGCCGGGAGGTTTGCGCCAACGCCGTCCAGGAAAGGCGAATGCTTGCTTCAGCCTCGGCGCCATGACCCCAGAGGGTCGGGTCCTGGGCTGCAAGTCGTGACGCGACCTTGTCGCGAATCGCGTGCTTGAGGGCGACCTCGTACGCGTGTGTGGACAGAGTGGAAATTGCCAACCCGGTCATTGGTCAGGCCTTGTCCAGCTCGTTCTGGACCGTTGCCAAAAGTTCATCCCATGACTTTACGAACTTGTCGACACCCTCGGTCTCGAGCAGGTCGACGACTTCGTCGTAGGAGATTCCCTCTTTTTCGAGCGCAGCAAAGAGTTCGCGCGCCTCGTCGTAGTGGCCCGTGACTGCGTCGCCGTTGACTTCGCCATGGTCGGCAAACGCCTGCATGGTCTTTTCGGGCATGGTGTTGACCGTGTTGGGGACGATCAGCTCGGTGACATACATCGTGTCGGGATATGCCGGGTCCTTGACGCCGGTGGAGGCCCACAAGGGTCGCTGCCTGTTGGCGCCGTGGGCGGCAAGGTCGGCGAATCGTTGGCTGCTGAACACGTCTTCGTAGGCTTCGTACGCGAGGCGAGCGTTCGCGACGCCGGCCTTGCCCCGCAACTCGCTGTCTGCTGGGAGACGGCCATCGATCTCGGAGTCAACGCGGCTGACGAAGAATGATGCGACTGAGTGGATCGCGTTTAGATCCCGGCCTTCGGCGAGAGCTTGTTCGAGTCCGTAGAGATAGGCGTCCATCACGCCGCGATAGCGCTCGATCGAGAAGATCAGGGTGACATTGACGCTGATGCCTTCGGAGATCGTCGCGGCGATGGCGGGGAGGCCCTCGTGTGTCGCCGGAATCTTGATGAGCGCATTCGGTCGTGCGACCTTTTCCCACAACTTGGCCGCCGCATGCACGGTGCCATCGGTGTCCCGAGCGAGACCGGGCTCGACTTCGATCGACACACGACCGTCAACACCGTTTGAGTCGTTGTAGGTGTTGCGCAATACGTCGCAACCCTGTTGGACGTCCGTCGTGGTCAGTTCGAATACGACCTCATTGACACCCGCTCCGGTGGACTTGAGCTGGCCGATCTGTTCCGCATATCGCTCTCCATTGGCGAGCGCCGAAGCAAAGATCGTCGGATTGGTCGTCACACCGACGACATTGGAGTCGGCGACAAGTTGAGCAAGATTGCCCGAAGCGATGCGTTCCCGGGAAAGGTCATCGAGCCAAATGGATACACCCGAGTCTGCGAGTGCCTGGAGTCGTGCGTTCATGCCATCTCCTTGGTCCGCCTCAAATCAGACGGAGAGTTTGTCAGTGAATGCTGGGAGCGTCGGGGTTGTTGCCCGGGCCGAATGGTCCGGCCGGACGCGTATGAATCGGAACAGGCCCGCCGCCGATTTCCTTGGCAGCCGCGATCGACTCGCGCGCGGCGTCGGCGACGGCATCGGCCGTGATGCCGAACGCCTCATACAACTCCGAGAAACTGGCGGATGAGCCGTAGTGCTCGAGGCTGATGATGCGGCCCGCGTCCCCGACGATGTCGCGCCAGCCGAGGCTGATGCCGGCCTCAACGCTGACCCTGGCTCGAACTGCCGGCGGTATGACGCTGTTGCGGTACGTCTCGTCCTGCTGTTCGAACCATTCGCGACACGGCATGGAGACGACGCGCGCCTGAATGCCTTCGGCAGCCAACGATTCGCGTGCCGAAACGGCCAACTGAACTTCGGAGCCGGTGGCGACGATGACGACGTCCGGCGCACCGTCTGTGTCGAGCAGCGTATATGCGCCCTTGGCAACATTCTCGGTCGTGGCATAGCCGGCCGAACCGCGCGGAACCGTGGGTACGTTCTGGCGGCTCAGGGCAAGCGCTGCTGGACGATCGGTGATGGCGAGCAGTGCTTTCCACGCGGCAACAGTCTCGTTGGCGTCAGCCGGGCGGATGACGTCGAGGCCGGGAATCGCACGCAATGCAGAGAGGTGCTCGACCGGCTGATGGGTGGGGCCGTCCTCGCCTAGACCGATCGAGTCGTGAGTCCACACATAGGTGACGGGGAGTTCCTGGAGAGCAGCCAGGCGAACCGAGGGTCGCATGTAGTCGCTGAAGACCAGGAACGTTCCGCCGTATGGCCGTGTCGGGCCGTGCAGGGCGATGCCGTTCAGAACCGCGCCCATGCCGTGTTCGCGGATGCCGAAGTGCAAGACCCTTCCGAACCAGTCGCCCTGAAACGACTTGGTCGAATGCTCGGGCGGTATGAACGACGGCTCGCCCTTGGGGGTCGTGTTGTTGGAACCCGCGAGGTCGGCCGAGCCGCCCCAGAGTTCGGGCAGTTTCGGAGCCGCCGCGGTCAGGAAGTCACCTGAGGCGACACGGGTGGCGACGCCCTTTTCGCTGGCCTCGTACGTTGGAAGGTCGGCGTCCCAACCGGCTGGAAGCTCGCGCTTGGCGAGCCGCTCGACGAGTGCGGCACTGTCGGGGTTGTCGGCGCTCCATGCATTGAATTGCTCTTGCCATGCGGCCTGCAGGGCCTCGCCACGAGTGCGAGCCGCCTGGGTGTGGGCGATGACCTTGTCGTCGACGGCGAATGCAACTTCGGGATCGAAACCCAGGATCCGCTTGGTCGCCGCGATTTCCTCGGCTCCGAGTGCGGAACCATGTGATGCGCCGGTGTTCTGTTTCGTCGGGGCGGGCCACGCGATGATCGTCGTCAACTTGATGAAGCTGGGCTTGTCCGTCACGGCTTCCGCGGCGATGAACGCGTCGAAGAGGGCCTGGACGTTCTCGTCGTAGCCGGTGTCGCCGTTGGTCCAGTCGACCTCTTGGACGTGCCAGCCGTATGCCTCGTAGCGGGCGGCCACATCTTCACTGAACGCGACGTCGGTGTTGTCCTCGATCGAGATCTTGTTGTCGTCGTAAAGCACCGTGAGGTTGCCGAGCTTTTGGTGACCGGCAAGTGATGAGGCCTCTGCTGAGACACCTTCTTCGAGGTCGCCATCGGAGCAGACGGCATAGACGTGATGGTCGAAGAGGCTCTCGCCGAGCGGTGCCGCGGGGTCATAGAGCCCGTGTTCGCGCCGGGCTGCCATCGCCATACCCACTGCGTTGCCGACTCCCTGTCCGAGCGGGCCGGTCGTGACCTCGACGCCTGGCGTGTGGCTGTATTCGGGGTGCCCGGGAGTCTTGCTGCCCCACGTGCGGAGGCTCTTGAGGTCGTCGAGTGTGACGTCGTATCCGGCCAGATAGAGCTGAACGTATTGAGTCAGGCTTGAGTGTCCGCAGCTCAGGACAAAACGATCCCGCGCGATCCAATGCGGATCCGCGGGGTTGTGGCGCATCAGCTTTTGGTAGATCAGATAGGCCGCTGGCGCGAGGCTCATTGCCGTGCCTGGGTGCCCGTTCCCGACCTTTTCAACCGCATCTGCGGCGAGGAATCTGGCTGTGTCAACCGCCTTTTTGTCGAGGTCGTTCCACTCCAGAGTCTTGTTGGCTGTCGTCACAGCGAGGGCTCCTGCTCGTCGTCTCTTTAGGTCGCCGGCCTTGTATGCCGAGCCATCGGTACGAGCCTACTCGGCTGCCCGTAGACTCCTCCATGTGACTGCGGTGGATCCCGATTTCTCAACGCCTGTGGATGAGGTGTCGGTGGCCCCTATTTCGACGGGCCGCGACGTCATCGGCGCCTACGTCGCGTTGATGAAGCCCCGCATCATCGAATTGCTTTTGTTGACGACCGTCCCGGTCATGTTTTTGGCTCAGCGGGGCGTTCCTCCCCTCGGGCTGGTCATCTGGACCGTTGTCGGCGGGACTCTTTCGGCTGGCAGTGCCAATGCCCTCAATTGCGTCGTAGATGCCGATATCGATCAGTTGATGCGCCGGACCCAGCGTCGTCCCTTGCCTCGCCACCAGGTCACAACGCGCAATGCGCTGGTCTTCGGCCTAGTGCTCGGCGTCCTTTCGACCGCCTTCCTGTGGGTCCTGGTCAATCCGCTGTCGGCGCTGCTGGCCCTGGCCGCCAACGTGTTCTACGTCGTGGGATACACGATGCTGCTCAAGCGCCGCACGACTCAAAACATCGTCTGGGGTGGAGCCGCGGGGTGCTTCCCAGCCCTCATCGGCTGGACCGCGATCACCAACGAACTCGCCTGGGCGCCTGTCGTGCTTTTCATGGTCGTTTTCTTCTGGACGCCGCCCCACTTCTGGTCGCTCGCGATGCGCTACCGCGAGGACTACTCCGCGGCCAGCGTTCCGATGCTTCCGTCGGTCGCATCGTCCAAAGACGTTGCCCGGCAGATTGTCATCTACTCCTGGGTCATGTTCGGTACGTCGTTGCTTCTTTGGCCAATCACCCCGACGGGCTGGTTCTATCCTGCGGCGGCACTCGTCCTCGGTGCGGCCTTCCTCGTCGAGGCCCACGGCCTGCAATCGCGTGCGCAGGACAGCGAAGACCTTTCCGTGATCAAGCCAATGCGTCTCTTCCATTGGTCGAATGCCTACTTGGCGCTGCTGTTCGCTGCCGCAGCGGTCGATCCCTTCCTGCGTTGAACGTCCTCATCGTGCAGATCGGCCCCGATGAATGGGCTGACTGGCGACACGTCCGCATACGGGCATTGACTGAAAACCCCGAGGCTTTCGCGAGTTCAGTCACGCTGTGGACAGGTCCCCGTGACACTGAAGGCAATTGGCGAGAACGATTGTCCGCGCCCGGCTCTTACTTCGTTGCCTATGACGGCGAGGTGCCGGTCGGTATGGTCGCCGCCAGCCCCAACGACGACAGCGTCGAACTGTTCTCTATGTGGGTCGCGCCCGAGTCGCGGCACAGGGGGATCGGTGGTCGTCTTATCGCGGAGGTTATCGAGTGCGCCGGAGACAAGCCCGTGACCTTGCGTGTCATGGATGACAACCTCGCCGCCATCGCGGCATATGAGTCCCGGGGCTTCGTCCCGGATGCCGGTGACGCCGACCGAGAAGGTTGCCGCGCGATGAACCGACCCTGACTAGGGTGAGGGTCATGAAGTCCTTGATCACGATGGCTGTCGTGGCACTTGTGGGTGCTACTTCCTGGTTCGCCTGGTTCGCTTGGGATCACACCTATTACGTTGACTCGAAAACCGGGCTCGAGGCCGGGCCATACCAAACGTGGCAAGGCGTCGGGTCCGCCATCATGGTCATTGCAGTGGTCGTCATCGCGGTGCGTTTTGCCTCACCGATGAAAGTGGCCCTGGCCGCGGCGACAGGCTACGCGTTCGGCTGGGGTTGGACTTCGATGCCCGGTGATGAGAGCGGAATGTCCGGTGTTGGCCTCGTGATGGTCCTGATCGGTGTGTTCGTGGGAACGTTCCTCGTCGGTTTGGTCACCGATCAAATTTGGGAAGCACGCAAGCGGGGCGGGGAACCAGGCGGAAAAGCATCCATCCACCTCGGCTGACGCCATTAGGATTCGGTCATGTCCAACCAGACAATGCTTGCCGTACTGGCCATGACGCTGAGCGTCCTGAGTGTGGTCGTGTCGGGTCTGTTTTCGGTACGCACAGCCCGGATCAGCCACGACCTTGAGGAAGAGCGGGAGCGTCGTCAGGAAGAACAGTCGGCGATCAAGGCGGCAGAGCATGTCTACGAGCCGCTGGCCCAGGCCGCCGCCGAACTCCAGTCGCGGATCTTCAACATTGTCGAGACCGGCTGGGTTCCCTTGATAAAACGGTATGAGAGCCACGGCGACTATGCCGTCACGAGCACAGCGTTCCTGTTCGCCCACTATTTCGGCTGGATAGAGGCACGCCGTCAGGCCGTGCTCTCCTCAAGTGGAGAGGGCCGCCGCGACGAATCCGTGCAAGCACTCATCGACGGCGTACTTCAAACTCTGCGTCGCAGCGAAAACAGCGAAGGGTTCCTGTTCTTCAACGCCGAGCAACGTGCGATCGGCGAGCTGATGTTCTCGTGGGAGGTCATCCCGGACGCGAACATCCGGGTCCCGCATGTCGCGGGATACGCGGCATTCGCGAAGCGCTACCGGGAAGAACCTGACTTCCGCGGTTGGTTCACACCTGTCGATACCGGTATGAGTCTGGTAGCCAAAGGCGACGATGCCCGCCTCATCGAGATCCATCGCGCCTTGGTCGATCTCATCGTCGAACTCGATCCCAAACACAAGTACACATCCGGCTACGAACTTCGTCCCATCGACGCGAGCCAGCCTCGCATGCACGACAACTAGGAGCACTCATGGCTGTCGACCCAACTGGAGCCGACCTCAAGCGATTCATGCAGGAAGACCCCGACGGGCCTGTGGTGATGCTCAACCTGTTGCGATTCGTCGAGGGCGGACGTGACGGTTACGAGCAGTACGCACGCGAGATCCAGCCATTTCTCGAGCGGGTCGGGGCACGGGTCGTGTATGCGGGCGACACGTCGACGGCATTGGTTGCTCCCGACGGATTCGACTGGGATGCCGTGCTTGTTGTGCAGTACCCGAGCCGCGCCGCATTCAGTTCGATGGTCGGCGACCAGGACTATCAGGCAATTACCCGGCTACGTACCGAATCGCTTTCCGACGCAGTGCTGCAGGCGACCGTGCCCTGGACAGCATAAGGCTCGAACGTCAGGCGTCGACGCTGGATCGTTCAGCTGGTCCGGCGGCAAGCAGCAGGTGAGTTCCAGAGGCGATCAGGATGGCAGCTCCCACAAGGTGAGCGGCGACTAGTGCGATCGGCAAGTCAGTCCAATACTGCACAAAACCGATCCGGCCCTGAGCCAGCTCGAAGACCAGAAGCGCCAGCGCGGCCCGGGCAGCCATCGGCGCCTTGGCACGAAGGGCGAGCCAGCAGCCGACTGTGAGGCCGACGAGAAGAAACACGACGTCGGCATGAGCCTGGCTGATGTCGGCCGGGTCTAGCCCATTGCGTGGCGCTTTGGCATCACCGGCGTGCGGCCCGCTGCCTGTGACGATCGTGCCGAGGTAGACGACTGCCCAGAGGACGACATACGTGCCGCGCACAAGCCAGGCCTGCATGTCGTCGATTGCCTCCGAACCGTCACCTCGGACGCGTACAAGAAGGACAACCGATGCGGCGACCAGAACCATTGAAAGAAGCAGGTGGACCGATACGACCCAAGGGTTGAGATCGGTCAGAACCGAAACTCCACCGACCACGCCCTGGAGTGGAATCCCCAGCCCCATGAGAATGACGAGGATTCTCATCGAACGGTTGGCGGCCGCCCAGCGCCATACGGCGACAGCCGTGCCGACCGCGACAACCACCAGAACATACGTCAGCATGCGGTTGCCGAATTCGATCACGCCGTGCGCGCCCAGGGCCTGATGAGGAACGAAAGAGTCATCGGTGCACCTAGGCCATGTCGGGCAACCAAGGCCGGAGCCCGTCAGGCGTACGAGGCCGCCAGTCAGGACAAGGGTCGCATTGGCGACGATGGAAGCCCAGGCCCAGCCCAGGACGAATCGGCGATCGGGGGTGCGGAAACCCACAACTACTCCCACTCGAAAGTCTTGGCCGCGAGGGCTCCAGCAAGAACAGCCCAGATGGCCAACACAGCGATCGGGAAGATACCTGGAGCCTGCCCCGCGAAAACGTCTCGAAGGCCCTGGCCAAGGGAGCCCGATGGCAGCCATTCGAGCGCTGTGCGGGCTCCGACCGGGTAGCGACTCAACGGCACAAGAAGGCCACCGCCGACCAAAAGGAGTACGTAGACCAGATTTGCCACAGCCAATGTGGCCTCGGCGCGCAGAGTGCCGGCGATGAGCAGGCCCAGTGATCCGAAGGCCGCCGTACCAAGCAGCGCAAGGATGATGAGCCAACCGACCGAGGCGATGCCGCCGTGCGGATCCCAACCGAGCAGGAGTGCGACGAGCGACAACACCGTCAGTTGGAAGACCTCGACGATCAGGACGGCACCGATCTTGCCGAACATGAGACCGGAGCGGGGCAGGGGAGACGCGCCAAGCCGCTTGATGACTCCATAGCGACGTTCGAAGCCGGTTGCGATCGCCAGCGATGTGAACGATGTCGACAGCACTGCGAGGGCAAGGACACCGGGCGTGATGATGTCGATCGATCGACCCTTGCCGAGGTTGACGACTTCGTCGGAATGGGTGCCGGCGATCAGTAGAAGCAGGGGTATGACGAGTGCCAGAAGCAGTTGCTCGCCATTGCGCATCAGCAATCTGAGCTCGATGCCGATCTGTGAACGAACCATGGCGGTCAATGACGCGGCGCCCGGTTTGGGCGCGAAATCGAGAGTCACCTCAATGCCCTTCCGGTGAGGTCGAGGAATCTGTCTTCAAGGGTTTGACGCTGAACGAGCATCGATTCGGCGAGTACGTCATTGGCTGAACACCAGGCCGTGAACGAGGCGATAAGTGACGGGTCGACCTCACCGGTGATGACGTATGCGCCCGAACCGAGCTCTTCGACTTTGGTGTCGATCGGGAGAGCAGCCATCAGGCTCGCGAGGTCAAGGCCCGCACGTGCGGTGAAGCGAACAGTGTTGCCGGCGCCGGATCCGCTCAGTTCGGCCGGTGTCCCAGAGGCGATGACCTTGCCCGAATCGACGATGTGGATGAAGTCCGACAACGACTCCGCCTCATCCATGAAGTGTGTCGTGAGCACAATCGTGACGCCGTTCTCGCGGAGCTCACGCACAATGTCCCAGGTGGCGTGGCGTGCCTGCGGATCTAGGCCGGACGTGGGCTCGTCGAGGAAAACCAGTTCAGGTCGGCCGACGATCGCCATCGCCAGTGAGAGCCGTTGCTGCTGGCCACCGGACATACGGCGGTACGGGGTGCGACCTGAGCTACCGAGGCCGAGCCGTTCGATCAGGGCATCGACGTCCAGCGGATGCGCGTGCAATGAAGCTATGTGGCGCAGCATCTCGTGGGCGCGGACCCCGGACCATGAGCCACCGTTCTGGAGCATGACGCCGACACGAGGTCGCAACTCACGGGCATCCGTACGCGGATCGAGTCCCAGGACACGAACCGAGCCGCTCTGGGGTTTGCGGAAGCCCTCGCAGGTTTCGATCGTCGTGGTCTTTCCAGCGCCGTTGGGTCCAAGGATTGCAGTCACGGTCCCGGCACCTACCGTCATGCTGAGTCCGTCAACGGCAGTGACCGAGCCGTACTGCATCACGAGGTCGTTGACCTCGACGGCGGGCACGTCTCTGGCAGGCTCGGGCACCCCGACAGTTTAGGTGCGACGGACCGTCGCGGTGTCGGCGGATGCCCTTACGCTGTTGTCATCGTTCGCCTCAAGGGAGTGGTCATGGATCTTCCGGTGATGCCGCCGGTCCAGCCGATGCTGGCAAAGTCGGTTAAGGGCATACCCGACCCAGCTTCGGTCGAAGGCGGGTTGTCCTATGAACCCAAGTGGGATGGTTTCCGCTGTCTGGTTTTCCGCGATGGCGACGAGGTAGTCCTCGCAAGCCGATCGACGAAGGAATTGACCCGTTATTTCCCAGAGCTCGTAGACGCGCTCAAGGCCAATGTGCCCAACCGGTGCGTGCTCGATGGCGAGATCTTCGTCGCCATCGACGGGCGCCTTGAGTTCGACTGCCTGTCGGAGCGCATTCACCCGGCCGAGTCTCGCGTCAGGATGCTGGCCGAAAGGACTCCTTCGTCGTTCGTCGCCTTCGACCTGCTCGCGATCGGCGATGAGTCATTGATGGAGAAGCCCTTCTCCATCCGTAGCGAGCGCCTCAACGAGGCTCTGTCATCGGCCCAAGATCCAATTCATGTCACCCGTCGCACGACCGACCCAGTCGAGGCCAAACGGTGGTTCGGCCACTTCGAGGGTGCCGGTCTCGACGGCGTGGTCGCAAAGGCGCTGGCAAAGCCATATTCCCCGAACGGACGCACCATGCTCAAGATCAAGCATGCGCGGACCGCCGATGTGGTTGTCGCCGGATACCGGCTGCATAAGACGTCCACGGCAGCCGAGCCGTTGCTGGGTTCGATGCTTCTCGGCCTCTATGACGTCGAGGGTCTGTTGCAGCATGTCGGCGTCGCCGCATCGTTCACCGCTGCACGTCGGGCCGAGCTGGTGACCGAATTGGATGAGCTTCGCGTTGACCTTGCCGACCACCCCTGGGCGTTGTGGCAAAACGCCGAAGCCCAAGCCGACAGCCGTCTGCCCGGCGCGACGACACGTTGGAGTTCAGGCAAGGACCTTTCCTTCGTTCCGCTGGCACCGACCCGTGTGGCCGAGGTTGGCTACGAACACATGGAGGGCACGCGGTTCCGTCACACCGCGCAGTTCAAGCGCTGGCGTCCCGATCGCGAGCCCAGGTCGTGCGGCTACGGGCAACTCGAAGAAGTCGCGTCATACGACCTCAAAGACGTTTTGCTCTAGCCGGGATCAGTCAGCCTTGGCCTTGCTGGGTTGCACGCGTTTGGGCTCACCCGGCATTTTCGGGGTGCCTCACTAGGGAGCGCCAAACTGGCAGGCGATTTCGCCCTGATTGTCGGTTCCCAGGCTGAGCGCTGTGGCTCAGATAGCCGGGGAATTTCCACTAGGTGAAGGAGCGGAACGTGTTCCCTCGCCAAGAGCCTCCGAGTAGCGTGGTCTCGAGGTGATCGCGATGACGCCACGGATGTGGTACGTGCTCTTGGCCGCCGTCTGTGTGTGCGCACTGGCCACAGCCTGCTCTAGCGACTCGGCGAAGCC
>JBDSQP010000176.1:0-9218 GCA_039929755.1 Aeromicrobium sp.
GAGCACCTGGCTCAAGCCGGTCGTGAGCGGGGAATCGGCTCATTTGTGGCCGACGTCCTCCCTTCCAACTCGCGGATGCTTCAGATCTTCCGCGAAATGGGCTATGTCGTGGCCAACACCATGGATGGTGGCGTCCTGCGCCTGGTCTTCGCCCTCGATCCGACCGACACGGCCCTCGGTGTGATGAGAGCCCGCGAACAACGAGCTGAAGCGGCCTCGATCGAGCGCATCTTCAATGCCAAGAGCGTCGCGGTCGTCGGTGCCAGCCGCCGCCAGGACAGCATCGGTCAGGCCATGGTGCGCAACCTCGTCCTCGGTGACTACACCGGCAGCATCTACCCGGTGAACTCGCAGGCGGTCTCGGTTTCGGGCTTGCCCGCCTATGCGACTGTCAGTGAAATTCCGCACGACATCGATCTCGCGATCGTCGCGGTCCCCGCCGAATCGGTCAATGATGTCGTCCTTGACTGCGCCAACAAAGGGGTTCACGGCCTGGTCGTGATCTCGGCCGGATTCGCCGAGGAAGGCCCCAAGGGTCGGCAGCGCCAGCGCAAACTACTTGGCCTCAGCCGTAGTTATGGGCTTCGCCTCATCGGCCCCAACTGCCTCGGCGTCATCAACACGAGCCTCGACATGCAGCTCAACGCCTCACTTGCGCCGACCATGCCGCACCGAGGAAGGGTCGGGTTCTTTTGTCAGTCCGGTGCCCTCGGGACGGCGATCCTCGAGTCCGTCTCACGCCGGGGACTCGGCCTTTCGACATTCGTCTCCGCTGGCAACCGCGCTGACGTGTCCGGCAACGACCTCTTGCAGTACTGGCAAGAGGACGACGCGACCGAAGTGATCCTCCTGTACCTGGAGTCGATCGGTAACCCCCGCAAGTTCTCACGCATCGCACGACGGGTCTCGCGAACCAAGCCGATAGTGGCGGTTAAGTCGGGACGTTCCACGCAAGGCGTTCCAGTCGGCCATGCCGTCAAGCGAACGTCGGCCCCGCAGTCGGCGGTCGACGCGATGTTCCGTCAGGCCGGAGTCATACAGGTCGACACGCTCGACGAGATGTTTGACGTCGCGCAGTTGCTCGCCCATCAGCCCTTGCCTCGAGGCAACCGCATTGCCATCGTGGGCAACTCCGATGCCATGGGCCTTCTCGTTGCCGATGCCGCGACGGCAGTGGGCCTCGATGTCAGTGAACCCATAGCCCTGGGTGCCGACGCCGACGAAGAAGCGTTCGAAAAGGCCATCGAGGCGGCATTGGTCAGTCCCGATATTGATGCGCTCGTCGCCGTTTACATCCCACCGCTCAACACCACCGGCGACGAAGTCGCCAATGTCCTTGCCGCCATCGGCGAGCAGTCGGACAAACCGATCGTCTCGACCTTCCTGGGCCGCGAAGGCATACCCGAGCTCCTGCGTGTTCCTGATTTGGGTGCCGCCGCCGGTCGTGGGTCCGTGCCATCGTATGCGGCCCCAGAGTCAGCAGTTCGGGCGCTTGCCCGTGTCGTCAACTACGCCGAATGGGCTGCCAAAGATCAGGGTGACTTCCGGATGGCCCTGGATCATCGGACCGGTGATGCGAGGGCAATCATCCGCGATGTTCTGGCCAAGGCGCCGCGGGGAGCGATTCTCTCGACCAAGCAGGTTCACGACGTGCTGGCTTGTTATGGCATCGATATCTGGACCTGGGTCAATGTCCACAATCGCGAAGAGGCGATCGCGGCCGGCGAAGAACTCGGTTGGAATGTTGTTCTCAAGGCCGGTAGCGAACACCTGCGCGCGCGCCCTGATCTCGCCCACATCTGGCGAGATATCCACGACGCTGAGAGCATGGGCAGGGCCTGGGACGAACTCACGACCTGGACAGGTATGCGGCGCGAAACCACATTCTTCGTGCAGCGTGTGGCACCCGAAGGTATTCCGTTGTCGTTCAGCGCCACGGAGGATCCATTGTTCGGGCCATTGGTCTCGTTCGGCCTGGCCGGAGCACCGAGCGAGTTGCTCGGCGATCGCGCCTACGGCATTCCACCTTTGACCGATATCGATGCCCAGACAATGATCCGGAACCTCAAATCTGCTCCGCTCCTGTACGGCTATCGTGGTTCCGATCCGGTCGATGTGGCCAGCATCCAGGACATCGTTCTGCGGCTTGCCTCGCTCAAGGACGACCTTCCCGAAATTGCCGAACTCGACCTGGAACCTGTCCTGATCATGTCCGAGGGTTTCAGCGCACTCAGCGCTCGTGCCAAGGTCATACCCTCTGAGGACAGGCGCGGCGAATGGTACGTGCGGCGGCTCAGTCAGCCTGCCTCCTCGGGAGATACGCTTGCCTGATGAGCACCAACTCCGAGCTTTACGAAGCGATCTCCAAGAGTGGCTACTACCCAGAGGTAGTTGCCGCGGGACTTAGCGACGCACTCGCCGGCGAGGACGTCGTCGCCCACGTTCTTCACCACGAGCCCACCTTCGATCGTGACGAGGTCCGTCGGCACATGACCGTGCTGGCCCTTACCGATTCACGCCTGGTGCTCGTTCACACCGACGAACATCCGGCGGACGAAATTCTGACCAAGCCCTACACATCGACGACGAGCGAAGCGGTGCCGGTCTCTTCGGTCAAGTCTGTTGTCGTCACGCGTATGGTCGCCACGGCATCAAGGGCCTCGGCCGCCAAGGCACCTGAAGAAGTGGTCATGACGATTGGTTGGGGTGCTGTGTCGAGGCTTGACCTCGAACCCGCGCGATGCGGCGATCCCGATTGTGAAGGCGACCACGGCTACACCGGCAATATCGCGGGCGACGACTTCACCTTGCGCCTCAGCGCAACAGCGGACGGAGAAGCCGCGGTCGAACGACTGCTGGCGTTCGCCCGGTCACTGTCAGCTCGGACAGCACACGGCGCCGGCGCAGGACTGCGTTGAGACCGTCGCGCGCCGCGGCGACCTCGGAAACTATCCTGCCGGCATTCGGTCGTCGCTCGCTGGAAATGGTCTTTCCGAGTATCGGGGGAGCGCTTGGCATCTCCGGGTTCACGAATGTCCTCGGATTTCCCGAGGCTCCTCGCTACGTCGTGTTGCTTGTTGACGGCCTCGGCTTTGACCTCTTGCGTGACTGCGGCGACGCCGCTCCCTTTTTGTCCTCGTTGCTCGTGGATGAACCCATGACAGTCGGTGTTCCATCGACGACCGCGACGAGTCTGACGTCGTTGGGCACTGGTCTGCCTGCCGGTCAGCACGGGATGATGGGTTACACGTCGCGTGTGCCCGGGACCAACAACCGGCTGAACACACTCAAGTGGGATCAGCCGATCGATCCGAGAGTGTGGCAGCCTCACGCGACGGTTCTTCACGCCATACGTGCCGCCGGAATCGATGCCAGTGTCGTCAACGATCAGAAGTTCGCCGATTCGGGCCTGACCTTGTGCAGTCAGCGCGATGTACCGTTCCACGGCATCAATTCCGTGTGGGAGCGTCTCGATTCCACGGTTGACGCCATCGAAGCGAGCCCTCGGTCAGTTGTCTACGCCTATGAGTCCCGCCTCGATCACACGGGCCACGCCCACGGCAGCCGTTCGACGGAATGGATCGAGATGCTGACGACGATCGACACCGACGTCCGGCAACTCCGGGAAGATCTCCCCGCTGACACCGTCCTGATCGTGACCGCAGACCACGGAATGATCGATTTGCCGGCCCGCAACCGTTTTGACCTGGACTCCCACAAGATTCTTCGCAAAGACGTTGTCTTGGTCGCCGGCGAGGCGCGCTTCCGGCACATTCATACGCGTGAAGGGGCAGCCGAAGAGGTTGCCTCACGCTGGCGTACCAAGCTTGGCGACAGGGCAATCGTCCGTACGCAAGAAGGAATTGAGGATTGGTTTGGTCCGATCACTCCGGAAGTTCGGCCGCGTATCGGCGATGTACTGGTGGCTTCGCTTGGTGACTTTGCCGTGTTTTCCTCGGTGGATTTTGCTATTGAGTTGAAGATGACGGGCTTCCACGGTTCGGTGACCACCGCCGAGATGCAGGTTCCACTCCTCATTTCGGCCTGAGCGCGTGGCGTCGGATCGGGCTGGCAGGATTGAGCCGTGGCAAACCTCAACTTCTATTCCGGCACGATGGATTGTGGCAAGTCGACGCTCGCGCTTCAGATGGACCACAACCACAAGACTCGTGGACGGGTTGGCCGAGTGTTCACCTCCCACGACCGCGCCGGTCAGTCGACTCTGTCCAGCCGACTCGGACTATCGGTTGCGGCTGTCGAGGTACCGGTTGAGTTCAATTTCTGGCATTACGTCGTCGACGAACTGAGCCACGGTGGCCGGATCGACTACCTCGTATGTGATGAGGCCCAGTTCTATACGCGGGGGCAGATCGACCAGTTGGCAAAGATCGTCGATGAGTTGTCGATCGATGTATTTGCCTTTGGCATCCTGACCGATTTCCGCACGAAGTTGTTTGAGGGTTCCGCCCGACTCGTCGAGCTGGCCGATCGAATCCATACGCTCCAGGTCGAAGCCTTGTGTTGGTGCGGCGAGCGTGCAACGCACAACGCCAGAACCGAGGACGGCGAAATGGTTACCGAAGGCGAAGTGATCGTGGTCGGCGACGTCGACCACGTCGATGGCCAGTCGCCGGTTGTGGGTTACGAAGTGTTGTGTCGGCGCCATCACCGGCGCCACATGACTGCCGCGTCGGCCAAGGCAGCTGCGCTTTCGCCAGACGTCTTGCCCTTTTCGTAAGTCTGCGGGGCAAATTTCTGACCCCATTCCCGAACTAAACTTCGGGAATGAAATCGGCGAAGTACGTGGTGCAGGTTGCCGGGCTGTCGGCTGTCTACTTCTTTGTTGCTCACTACAGCCTGTCGTTTGGGGCCTTGGAGGGCAACGTCAGTGCGGTGTGGCCGCCGACGGGCATCGCGCTCGCGGCACTTCTCTTCGGAGGACGCCGGTTGTGGCTCGGCGTTTTCCTCGGAGCGTTGTTGGCCAACAGCGTCGGTCCGCTTCCCGTCGTGGTGGCAATCGGGATGGCTGTGGGCAACACTTTGGAGGCCGTCGTCGGGGCCTCCATGATGCGGCGTCGCCGCGACGTTGACTTGGGGTTCGAACGCATCGCCGACCTGATTTCGTGGCTCTTCCGGGTGGTGCCGATCGCGACGCTGATCAGCGCGACGATCGGTGTGACGAGCTTGTACCTTGGGGGCATTGTCCCAGGCAAAGCTGCGATACATGTATGGCTGGTGTGGTGGGTTGGCGATGCCCTGGGGGCTCTCATCGTTGGCACAACGATTCTGGTGTGGGTCAACCGACGGAGTGACGCGCGCCGGTCGGTGCTTGAAGCGGTAGCGGGTTTCACGGCATTGGTTGTGTGCACGCTTCTGGCTTTCAGTACTTACGTTGGTTACCCCTATTTGGTTTTTCCGTTCGTCGTGTGGGCTGCCATCCGCTACACCCATCGAGGGGCTGCGACAGCGATGCTGATCGTGTCGGGTGTCGCGGTCGTGCGCACCGCCAGCGGACGAGGGCCGTTCGCTGCACACGGTTCGGTCAACTACGAACTCTGGGTGCTTGACTTCTTCTTGGGAGTGGTCGCACTCACGGCATTGCTACTTTCTGCAATGGTGACCGAACGCGACGGGGCACGTCGCCGCCTGGCGTTGGCGAACGAGCAGCTCGAAACTCGAGTTGCAGAGCGTACGCAGGCGCTCCATACGGAACGAGAGCGGCTGGCCGAGGCACAACAGGTAGGACATATCGGCAGCTGGGAGTGGGACGTCAAGGCGAACACGATCGTCTGGTCCGATGAGCTATTCCGGCTTTTCGGTCTTGACCCGACGAGTTTCGTCGCGACCTATGACGGTTACCTCGCTGCGCTGCACCCTGGAGACCGTGACGCGGTGGACGCCCAGGTCAAGCTGGCCTTGAGTACGCATGAGCCGTTCGCGTTGCGCCACCGGGTCATCCGGCCATCGGGTGAGGTGCGTTGGATCCGCAGCAGTGGACAGGTGGCTCTCGGACCAGACAATGAACCTTCCAGACTGTCAGGCACGGCGCAGGACATCTCGGAGGCAGCTGAGCTGGAGGAAGCCCTCGCTCATCAGGCCCTCCATGACGCCCTGACCGGCTTGCCCAACCGAGCGCTGTTCACCGACCGACTCGAGCACGCATTGAGCGGCTCGAAACGAGGGAACGGGGACGTCGCGATCATCTTCCTGGATCTTGACCGCTTCAAGTGGGTCAACGATTCTCTTGGACACGCAGCCGGCGATGAGGTGCTTCGGATCGTGGGCACTCGACTGGAAGCAAGTCTTCGACCTGGAGATTCGGTGGCGCGCTTTGGCGGCGATGAGTTCGCTTTGATCTGCGAGGGCTTCGCCGATGCCGCCGAACTCTTGGATTTGGCGTCTCGGATCCTGGCTGTGTTGGCGCAAAATTTCTCATTGAACGGAGCCAACATCCCGATCTCGGCAAGTCTCGGCATTGCGGTGGCCGGGCCCGACCAGAATGCGGATGAGCTCGTGCGTGATGCCGACGCCGCCATGTATCGGGCCAAGGAGCGGGGCGGCTCCCGGGCCGAGCTCTACGACATCGAACTTCGCGAGGCAGTGGACTTGCGATTTGCCACCGCAAGCGCACTGCGCCTTGGCATCGAACGCGGTCATGTTCAAACGTATTACCAACCGATCGTCGACGTTGCCAGCGGGGCCATCGCCGGTGCCGAAGCGTTGGCGCGATGGGAACACCCGTCGAGGGGTCTGCTCCCGCCTTTGGATTTCATCGAAGTCGCCGAGCAAACCGGACTGATCGTCAGCCTAGGCAAGTCGATTCTTCACAGCGCCTGTCACGACATCGCCAACTGGAACCGAGAGCACCCTGATCTCCCACCGATGTACGTCGCCGTCAATATCTCCGCCCGGCAATTGTCTGTAGCAGGGCTTCCTGAGGCCGTGGCCGATTGTCTGGACACGAGTGGCCTTCCTGCAGGCTTGCTTCATCTCGAGCTCACCGAGACCACCTTGATGGACGATGTCGAAGTGAGCCGTGAGTGGCTGGAGAACCTCCACGAACTGGGGACCTACCTCAGCATCGACGATTTCGGTACCGGATACTCATCCCTGCGTTACCTTCGCGAATTCCCCGTCTCGACGCTCAAGATCGACCGCTCGTTCGTCGACGGATTGGGGCGTGAACCCGACGACACCGCGATTGTCACCGGTGTCGTGCAGCTCGCGCACTCGCTGGGACTAATCACCGTCGCCGAAGGAGTTGAGACTGCTGAGCAACTGGAACTGCTCAAGGAGTATGGCTGCGAGTTGGCCCAGGGATACCTGTGGAGCGTTCCGCTGACGATGGCCGCACTGAGCCTGTGGCTGAATGACTTCTGGGCGACACGCCGAACTGCGTTGGGCGTCCTTTAAGGGCCGTCGGGTAGAGCGCGAACGGGGCTATTCGCCCTCGGGCTTGCCGCCGAACATGATCTCGTCCCAACTTGGTACGCGACGACGCTCGTGACGCTTCCTGCCTCGCTGCTGCTGCGAGGGGTGCGTGATCGTGTCGGGCACGGCAACGTCATGCTCCTCAGCGTTAACACGCTGGGCGCTCACTTCGTAGGAATTGATGTCATAGGTCGTGTACTCGTCGACGAAGGACGGCTCGGCGAGAACTTCGGCACCCTCTGAAGCCTTGGCTGCGTCTTCGGATTCGACGCGCGGGCTTTCATCAGACTCGTCACCCAGAGCCAACTGCCCCATGGCGCGACGATCACGAGCGGCCTTGAGCGAAGACACGCCCTCGGGGTGTTGCTCGGCGACAACATCTGCGGCTGTCAGGGGGGCCTCGGCCGGTCCGCGTACGGCGTCGGCGATGGCCATGTCGGTCGAGTCTGGGAGGGCAATGTCTCCGACGAGGTCATGGGCCAGATCGTCTGCGGGCAGAACGTATCGACCGGGGACATCGAATATGAAGGTGGCATGTTCGCTGGCACCTTCGGGCGTGATGTTGAGGGCCCAGCGGCCGTCTTCGCGCTTCCAGGAGTCCCAGATGGCCGCCTCGGGGCTACCGCCGCGGGCAATAAGTTGGTCGTCGACGAGCGCACCCAGGATGACGCCGGCGCCACCGACATGTTTGCGGCGAATGACAGTCTTGCGGGCTTGTTCGCACATGTATTCGCGCTCGGCCAGGACGGGAACTGCGAAGGACATGATCCGGTTAACTTCGACACCAGCGGCATCGGCCACCGATTGTGGACTCTCACCCCGCCGAATACGCGTTTGAATGTCGCGGGGGCTGAGTGAACTGTCCATCTTGATCTCCAACTGACCGGTTTTCGGCTTGGCGGAAAGGGCGTCGATCAGGGACTTGGAGCGGTGATCGGCACGGATGCGGAATTCTTCTCCCGAAGCGGCGTCGCGCGCAATGAGGTAGGTGCGGTCCTCGCTCAGTCTGACGAGACCGAGATCGCGCATGGTTTGCCTCCAAAATATTGCGTGCACTCAGTCTCATGGCTCGCTCGCCCGATTACCGTGCGCCACGCCGATACGGGAGACGTTCTTCTCCGTGTCGGATGTCTTCGTGCTCTTCCTAGATCTCACCGGAATCGCCGTGTTTGCGATGACCGGTGCGCTGATTGGAGTGCGCAAGGAACGCAATGGTTTCGGGGTCACGATGCTTGCCGTGATCACCGGTCTTGGTGGCGGCGTTCTGCGAGATGTCCTGATTGGCGCTGTGCCGCCGGCGGCCCTCCACGACTGGCGCTACCTCGTAGTTCCCGCCGCCACTGGAATCGTTGTCTTCTATTTCCACCCTGCGGTTGGACGAGTTGAGAAGCAGATCGCCGTGCTGGATGCGATCGGCATGGTGACGGCAGTCGGCGGCGGAATAATGCGAGATGTCCTTGCCGGGCGCGTGCCGGTCATCTTCAAGGACGAGTTGTATGCGACGCCGGCGCTGGCTGGCGCTTTGATTGCGGCGACCCTTCACCACTACGGGGTCGAGCAGGGTTGGTATGTACTCGCGGTCGGGTCCAGCATCCTGTGGCGCATCCTCGCCCTCAAACGCACTGCCCCCTGGTATCGACCGGGGTTACCTGCTCAGTGCAGCTTGGGGAGCACTGCGTCGAAGGCCGCGTCGTGGTTGCCGAACCGGTGTGTCGTGATCGTGACGGCCTGTTCCCGGAGGAATGGCAGTGCCTCAAGTCGACCTGCCTGCGTGACGGGTCCTCGGT